>CAMOGG010000001.1 GCA_946614095.1 uncultured Caryophanales bacterium
AATGAAAAAGGCTAAAATCTTCATTCTAATCTTAACGGAATATCTTAATATTCCGTTGTCTTTAATTTCCAAATCCTAATTCATTTAACCATTTTTCTACAGTAGGAATTTGATTTTCTTCCATATCTCCACCACGAATTGCTAAACTTTTTAGAACGTTAGCTTTTGGCTCTAATTTTTTAATGTCATCATTTGTTCCACTTACTCCAGAACCCTCATGAGTATTAAATGGTACTATTGTTTTACCACTGAAATCATATGTATCAAAAAATGAATACATTGCCATTGGCATCTGATACCACCATATTGGATAGCCTACAAAGATAGTATCATATTTATCTAAATCAATATTTAATTCTTTCAATTCTGGTCTTGCATTTTTATTTTTTTCTTCTTCTGCATAATCAACTAAATCTTGGTAATTAGTTGGATACTTTTGAATTGTCTCTATTTTTATAAAATCACCACCAACTTTATCACTGATTAATTTTGCAAGTTTTTGTGTATTGCTTGTTTCTGAAAAATAAATAACTAATACTTTATTGCTATCCAATGTTGTTGATCCTGTTTTTCCTTCTTCATTTTTAATATTTGAATCAACTCCATTTGATTTATTATCACTATTTAAATTTTTTACAACAATAAATCCTAATCCGCCTATTAATAGAACAAATATCAATATAATTATACTTGTTTTTAAGTTTTTCATTATAATTCCTTCTTTCTTTTATTATATTTTAATAGTAATATTTCCAAATTATATGCTATAACAGAAATCATCAATACTACCAATAGAGTATTATATATTGATAATATAATGTTTCCAGTTTTTAATCCAAAAGTGGATTTTCCTAAAATGTAATTTAAAAGATTAATATCAATGGATGAATTAATTCCAAGAATAATTATTATTAATTCAGTTGTTAATAATGTATATTTTAAAACTTTGTTATTTTTTGCTTTACTTATAATATTTTTAAATATTACTTTAAAATGTAATCCTAAGTGCATTGCCATAAATATTAAGCTATAATAACTAAATAATATATGAAGCTTGCTAATCATCATTCCAGAATCAATATGCAGAAAAACAAATATTTTTTTAGATATTGGAATACCTAATAGTATTGTTAATGTCATAAATAGTAATAATCCTATATTTACAATTGTCATTAATATTCTTGTATTAGTATATTTACCCTTAAATAAATTTTTATAAAAGTTGATATTAAAAATATTATGTAAGATATATATAACAAGAAATATTATTCCCAATAATTCATGAATGAATTGTCCTGTAAATACTTTTGAAAATTCAAGTAACACTATTACAAACATTAAAATATCAATTGCTATTTTAAAAGATTTACTATTTTTCAATTTTAACACTTATATCACCACTACCAAAATTAGGTAGATTATCAATATATCCTATTTTTGTATAACTATATGATGTATCAAATGATTTATAAAATATAACTAGGCAATTGTTACCATATAACATTACATCTCCTCTATTAATATGTTTCGGATTTGCTGAATTAGATGGTAATGTATTATCTAAATAAATATATTTTTCATTACCATTTAATTCTCTCATTGTAATATCTAAAGGTAATAATTTGATTAATTCTTTAACTGTTTCATTTTTTTCTAAATTAATACTATATTCCTTATCATTTATTATTATTTTTACATCTGACATATTAACCTCCTCTTTAGTATTAGTATTTTTTTCATTAGTATTTGAATTTGTATTAGAGTTTGTATTTTCGTTGTTTGTAGCGTAATTTTCATTAGAATTTAAAGATTCTTCTACTGTGTTTTGATTTTTCGTAATGTCATTTTCTTTATTATTGCAACCAGTTATTAACGCAACTAAAAGTATAATTACTACACTTAATATTACCCTTTTCTTCACAATAACACCTACTTATCTAATTCAATTTTAACATCATAGCTTCCTTGTAATTTTGATATATCACTAATTGGAGAAGTAATAACTCCAATATTTACTTGACTTCCATATTGTTCAGATACATCTTCATCTTCAAACAATATCGTGAAATATGGAGCATCTGTAGCGTAATCAATATCGCCATTTAGCCATCCATAATGTTCTTCATCTTTACTATAAGGCAAAGCATCTGTTACCCCACAAAAATCATGTGAGTATCTAGAAACATGTTGTTCCATTGGTAATTTTGCAATTAATGCTTTTGATGTTTCTGAATCATTTAATACACCATATATTACTGTATCACCAAATGTCATTTTAATTTTAGTTCCACCCGTTACCATTCTTGTGGATTTATTTTTATCATTAGTTTGAATGGACTCTCCATCTCTTAATGTGTTTTTAGCTGTTTTCTTCTCACTACTATTACTTACACTAGAGTTATTTTGCGAGTTTTGATTTAAATTTGCTTTTCCACATCCTGTCAAACCAAATACTAAAATACTTACAAATATTAAACTTAATACTATCTTTTTCATCATTATATATACTTTCTTATAAATTCTTCTATTTTTTCAAATGGTATGACTTCTAAATTATCATATAAATCAGTATGAACTGCTCCAGGTATAATCATTAATTCCTTATTATCTGTATATTTTGAATCTTTAACCATGTCTTCATATGCTTCTTTACTAAAATAACAAGAATGTGCTTTTTCTCCATGAATAATTAATACAGCATTTCTTATTTCTTTTGAGAAAGTATGTTGTGGAGTATTGATAAATGATAATGCTGAAGTCATATTCCAACCACCATTAGAATTTAGACTTCTTTCATGATATGCTCTTCCTTTATAGTATTCACTATAATCTTTTACAAAGAATGGTGAATCTTCTGGAACTGGTAATTCTAAACAACCTCCACCTAATTTATAATCATTATTCTTATAATCTTCTATTCTTTGTTTATTTAGGTTTTCTTTTAATTCATATAAAGAATCCTCTGTATTAGAATTAAAATATCCATCATGATTTACTTTGCTCATATTGTACATTGTTGAACAAATAGTTGCCTTAATTCTTGTATCTATACTTGCAACATTTAATGCAAGTCCTCCCCAACCACAAATACCAATTATAGATATTTTTTCTGAATCAACATTTTCAAGAGTTGATAAATAATCTATAGAAGCTTGAAAATCTTCGGTATTAATATCAGGTGATGCCACATATCTTGGAGTTCCACTTGATTCACCAGTAAATGATGGATCGAAAGCAATAGTTAAGAATCCTCTTTCTGCCATCTTCATTGCATATAGTCCACTACATTGTTCTTTAACTGCTCCAAATGGGCCACATACTGATATAGCAGGAAGTTTTCCTTCATAGTTCTTTGGCTCATATTGATCTGCTACCAATGTAAATCCAAATCTTGTTTTAAATGTTACTTTTTTATGTGTTACTTTCTCACTTAATTCAAAGGTTTTATCCCATTCGTTTGTAATTTTTAAATCTTCATTCATATTATTTTCCTTCTTTCTTATTTTTTGGAATTGTATCCACTTCTAAAGTAGGAGAACATGATGTAACATTTTCTACCACTTTTTCAGTACCAGCTTTAATAGCTTCAGTATAATACCATTCTTTATATTCAAATTCTTTAAGACAATTTTTAAGTTCGTCAATTTGACCTAATACGATTTCTTTTTGTTCTAAAATCATATCAAATCTTTCTTGTAAAGTAGAATCTCCTTTTTCAGCCAGTTCAACATATACTTTAATTTTATCAATAGGCATATTAATTTTTTTCATACAATTAAGTACTCTAAGCCATTTAAAATCTTTATCTTCAAAGACTCTTCTCCCATTTACTCTTTTAACACCAGGAAGTAATCCCATAGAATCGTAATATCTTAAAGTAGATGGTTCTACATTCATCATATCAGCTACTTCTTTTATAGAATATGTCATATTATTTCTCCTCTCATTATAATTATACAAGTTAAAGTTAACTTTAAGTCAAGACTTTTAAATTATTTTTTTGATTAAAACACACTTTCCTTATAAGCAAAAAAGAGAGAAAAAGACATTAAAGTCAATTTCTCTCATTGAATCCATTAATTAATAAACTAAATTGTTTTCGTGTATAAATTAAAAGTTCTTTATTTCTCATTAGACATCAGCTCCAATTAATTAATTGTCTTCTATAATAACACTTTTTAGTAGTTTTGCGATATTTTTACATAAAAAAAATGCCTGATGGGCAGCGTACTTAACATACGCTTAGCTTTTAGCTACCTACCTCAGGTCTTGTAAGAATATATTAACATAGTATTGACCTAATGTCAAACATTCTCTTTATTATTATATGCAATCTTTTGAATTCTACCCTTTATTTTATGTCCTGGAAACAAACTAGTTCTGAAGTTTTTCTTTTTTAATGTAGGAATTACCTTAGCTACTATTCTTTTATCTTTGTAGTAATTATAAAAAGTGTTTACAACTAAATCAGCTAATTGAATACCATAATTTGTTGCTGAATCATAATATGTAATTTTAAAATCAAAGTTATCAAGAGTAAAAAAAAGATACCTATGAATATTTAAAAAGGTATCTAAAATTTAAAAAAAGAGCATATTCTTTATCGAATAGCTCCCATATCACGGATTGAATTTGTCTCAACATTATATGCATATAAGTTACTTCCTAAACTGGTTTCAACACCATTTTCAAAACAATGATAGTATCCTTTAAATGCAACTTCTTTTTCAAAGTCAATCATTAAAGTATTTCCAGGATTCATATATTCAACCTTACATCCTGTCTTTCCATTACTATTTTTACTAATATAAGCATCTACATGAGATTTCATAACAGAAGCTAAATCAACTTCTTTTATAATTGCATTATTACTATCTACCATATTTAAATCAAGTATATATGCTTTCTTTTTTAAGAAGTCTTGTCCATCTCCATATTCCATATCATTCATTAATAATTGATATCTTTGTTTATGCATTTCTGAATCTACAGAATATAATCGTTGATTAATATTGTTAAGTCTGTCACTACATTTTTCAGTTTTTTCATTTGTTTCTTTCTTTTCGTTTTTTACTGTTGTTGTAGTGTTTTCTTTAGCTGTTAGTTTATCCTTATTAACAAATATAAATGCTCCCATTCCTGCGCATGCTAGTAATAAAACAACTACAAGTACTATTAATCCTGCATTACTCTTTTTCTTTTCTTCCATTTCAATTACTCCTTTCTATTTTACGTTTTAATTGTACAATAATTTAATTTAAATGTATAGATACATGCGATTATATTTTCAAAAAAAAGACCTTGATTGGTCTTTTTTAGGGTATCTAAAAATCAAATTATTTTGTTTCTACATTTTGGGCAACCATTCTTTCTCATTGCTCTTACTCTTATCTCTGTTGACCATTTATGTCCACAATTACTACATATCCAAAAAGCTCTTTTATGTGAACCTATAGTAACCATTTCTGGTATTATTGTATTTTTATCATAATCCCATTCTTTTAATAGTGCCGGACAATTATCTTTTAATGATCCTTGTTCCTTAATCAATTTATCTATATGTTTTTGTCCACCAATAATGCTTGAACAAACATTACATCCCTGATTTTTTCTACATCTTGCATATAATGTAGCTTTCCACTCATTACCACACTGATGACATTTCCACCATACACGTTTCATAGATGTAACATGAACTTTATCTGGATATATTCCTATTTTATTATTTTTTTCATAATTCCATTCTATTAATAAATCAGGTCTTTGAGATTTAAAATCATTATATCCTAATAATATTTCTTTTCCTGCACAGATTGGACACCCTGTTCCATTTTCTAATCTTGCTCTTGAATGGATTACAGCTTTATAACTATGTCCTTTTGGACATGCCCACCATACTTTTTCATCAGAAGAAATCGTATATTCTTCTGGAGTTTTTTTATTTTTTTCATAGTCCCATTCTTTTGCAACTTTTGGCCTTAGAGTTTTTATGTCATTATAGCCTTTTAGAACTTGTCTTCCACTACATATTGAACACCCAGCATGTTTTACTTTACTGCATCTAGCATTGGGACTAGCTAAATAACTATGACCTTTTTCACATTTCCAATAATATCTCTTGTTTGTAAAAGGTAATACTTTATCAGGTGTTATCTTGTTTTTATCATAATCCCAATCCTTAGCTATTTCCGGATATTTAGTTAATAAATCATTGTATCCTGATAGTGCTTTTTGATTTGAACAATAAGAACAGCCATGGCCTTTTATATGATTGGCTAATGTTGAACTATAGCTATGACCTTTTTCACACATCCACCATATTATTTTGGATGATCCCGGTGTTAGGCTTTCTGGTTTAATTTTATTTTTACTATAATCCCAATCCTTAATCAGTTCTGGATATTTATTTAAGACACTATTTTCTTTTCTTTGCTTAATGTATTGTGAATAAATATCTTGTCTATCTCTTTTTATATCAATATCTAATTCTAAATTTAGATTCCAATTTTCATTAATAAATCTAATAATTTTTGATATTACTTGTTCAAATTCTTTATCCCATTGTTGTGTGGTAATTTCTATTGTTAAATCTGCATAACTTATTATTTTGTTCTTTTTTATATTTTCTTTTACTCTTATTAGCTTTATACCTAATTCTTTTAAACTATTGTATTTTTTCTTTTCCCTTTTTAATGCTTTCTCTCCAAAATGATATAGTTCTCCATCATATTCTATTCCTAAATTTAGTTCTGGAAGAAATACATCTACTTCTGAGCCTATTTCATTCCATCTATTATTTGCTTTTAGAACCTTTGATAAATAATAATAGATTGCCTGTTCTCCAAATGATGTTTTATTTTCTTTTGCACATTCTGGACATGCAGTACCTCTGACCCTATGGCATACAGCTGCTTGGTATTTGTTTCCACATACTGGACAAATCCACCAATATTTTTTTGCCGATCCATATGATACTTCAGATGGGTTTTTATCATTCTTAGTATAATCCCATTCGTCTACTAATTCTGGTCTGTATTCTTGAAAGCTAACCATACTGCATCTCCTTTGGTTGTTATTATATCATACTTCACAAATTCCTTATATATCAACAAAAAAAGACTGTTTTCAGTCTTTTTCATGGTCTCTAATTCCTATTTTTTACCGTTTTTTACTATTTTAATTCTTGCAAACCGTTGATATTGCTTACTTTCCGTGACATTGTTTGTACTTTTTACCCGAACCACATGGATGCGATGTTTCGTAATTCCAAAAATTTAATACTCTTTAAATTCCTTTAAAACACGCTATTCTGCGTTAATTCACATTAAATCATATTAAGCAAAACTCTACTAAAATGTAGATAAAAGTGTAGATAATTACCAAGTATTTCCACAATTTTGACAAACATGCATTGATTTTTGAATATTTTTTATTTTTTTACGTTTGCCAATAAATATTGCTGCCAATAATGCTGGAATTGTTAAAAATAACCATTTAACAAAAATCCACCACCAACCAATACATAACCACCATATAACACCATGATGTTTGGTTACAAGTTTTTGTTCATTAACAACTTGTATATTAGTGTTATCACTTCCACATTTAGGACATTTCATTTTATCACCTCAGTTATATTATATCATATTTTTTACCACTGCCACATGGCCCTTTGTATTCAGGATTTTGGGAGCTTTTGGGAGCACTTGGCTCTTTAATTCGGCACTTGGTTGCACTTGGGAGCACTCCGTAGCACTCGGCAAACCTAGCAGAACTTATCTAAAAACTTATCTAAAAACTTATCTAAAAAAATAACGAATTTTAATAAATTACAATTTTAGAATAATAATAAATTACCAACCTAACACATCCAAATAATGTGTAAGTGGTTTTCCATCAATTTGTTCGTTTTGTCTACTTTCCCAATCTGCATTAACTGTATCAATAAAGTCTTTTTCTCCCCATTGTTTATAGAAGGATTCACATGTTTCTCTTCCATCATTGAACACATTATCACTCTTTTTACCAACTCCTGTAGTATAAATATCAGCTGCCTCCATTACAGTACACTTTCTTAATGCATCCATGTAGTTACTTTTAGACTTATTATTGTTTTTTTCTGTTTGTTCTGTAGTTGTTTTACTAGCATCATTATTAGTTGTTTCAGTATCACAACCTGTTATTAAAAATACTGATAATACTACTATAGCTAATAAACATACCTTCTTCATCATTATCATCTCCTTATATTTATTATACTATATTATTTTAAATTAGTTTTAACAATTCTTCTATTAACTTATCAAATTCTTGTTTTGAATCTTCTAATTTCAAATAATTACATATTGAACCAACAACATACTGCATACACAAATACATTTTCAAAATTTCATTTTTAAAATTTCCATGATCTATGTTTTGATTTATTAAAATATCTATGCCATCTTCAATTACTCTATTTCCTACAACACCAATGGAATTATGAACATACTCACTTAACAAACTATAATGAATATATGCTTCCTTTATCCCCAAATCGCTAATTGTTTCAATCAATTTTGAAATTTTTATAGGTCTACCTCTTTCATCTTTCTTTTGTTCTTTTTCCATTTTTCTTTTGTATTTGTATAATTTTTCTTTAGAAATATAGTCATACATTTCATTTTTATCAATAAAATTAAATAATGAAATCTTTCTTTTTATACTTTCTTGTGTAATAACTTCAATACTATTATTATTTATAGCATATAGACATTTAATAACTTTATCATACATTGACCTCAATATAACTTGTGAATCATCATATAATCCTCTTTCTAATAAAATTATATAGGATTGTGAACTCATGTGAATCTGTGAAAAAGTAGTTCTAACATACACATCCACATCCGTTGGTTTGGTTTTCTCATAATTTTCTTCAATAATATAAAACAATTTATTCATTTTTTCTATGATCTTATATAAATCATCATATTCTTTTCGCATTCTTGTTACTTCAAGTTTCAAATCATCATCTAAAAATCCATTAAGCAGTCTCTTCTTTTTATACATACAAAATCACCGTTTTTCTTCTATATAAATTATACCATATATCTACTCTAATATTTTTGATATTACAACTTTTGAATAATAAATTAAAATTTAGATAATTCTTAGATAAGTTTTGTATTCAATTTTAAAGCATTGTCCCAATATGTGTTCTGCCCTTATTTTATAAGGGCTTGCGAAGATTTTATAGCTTATCTAAAACTTATCTAAGACAAAAGACATACCTATAATTACCTAAATATTGTAATCATAGAAAAACCTGCAATCCCTTTATTTATACGGGTTTGCAGGCTTACTTTCCGTGGCATTGCTTATATTTTTTACCAGAGCCGCACGGACATGGGTCGTTTCTACCTACCTTTTTGACTCTTTTTGGTTTTTTCTTTACTGCTGTGTCATCTGAATCATTGGTAATCATTTTCTTAGTTTGTTCTTTTCTTTCGATGTTTTGTCTAATTTCTGCCTTTAATAAGAAAATTGAAACATCTTTATCTATCTTTTGTAGCATAGAATCAAACATATCAAATCCTTCCATGGTATAAGCTCTTAATGGATCTTCTTGAGCATATCCACGTAAGTGAATTCCTTCTCTTAAATGAGACATTGTATTAATATGTTCCATCCAGTAGTTATCTAATACTTGAAGAGTAATTACTTTTTCAAACTCTTGAGTTACTTCTTCTGGAATATCTTCTATTTTCTTTTCATATTCTTCAATAATTGCTTTTGATAAGAAATCAATTAGATCTGCAGGCTCTTTATCTTCAATATCTTTTAGTTTTATATCTTTCTTTAATAAATTTTCATTAACAGATTCTCTGATTTCTTTGTAGTCATCTTCTGTTAAATATCCTTCTGGGGCAAGATGAGAATTTACTAAATCTTCTATATGATGTCTAAATGTTGATAAGACCATTTCGTGAATAGATTCATTATCTAGTATTTTATTTCTTTTATCATAAATAATTTCTCTTTGATTATTCATAACATCATCATATTGAAGTAAGTTTTTACGAATATCAAAGTTATTACCTTCTACTCTTTTTTGGGCTGTACCAATTGATTTGGTAAATGTCTTACTTCTAATAGCTTGATCTCCTAGTCCCATATTTTCCATCATAGCACCAATTCTGTCTGAACCAAATCTTACCATTAAATCATCTTTCATAGATACGAAGAATTGAGTATACCCTGGATCTCCTTGACGTCCAGAACGGCCACGTAACTGATTATCAATACGACGGGATTCATGACGTTCTGTACCTACTACACATAGACCACCTAATTCTCTAATTTCATCTGAAAGCTTAATATCGGTACCACGTCCAGCCATGTTGGTTGCAATTGTTACAGATTTATTTAATCCAATTTTTGATATAATTTCAGCTTCACGTTCATGATTCTTTGCATTTAATACTTCATGTGGGATATGAGCTTGTTTTAATAAATTACTAATAAGTTCACTTGTTTCAATTGCAATTGTACCAATTAAAACTGGTTGTCCTTCTTCATAGCGTTCTTTTACAAACTCAATAATTGCCTTATATTTTGCTTCTTTTGTCGCATAAACCAAATCTGGAGCATCAATTCTTATAACTTCTTTGTTTGTTGGAATTTCAATAACATACATGTTATAAATATTTCTAAATTCTTCTTCTTCTGTTTTAGCTGTTCCTGTCATTCCTGATAATTTCTTATACATACGGAAAAGATTTTGGAAAGTAATTGTTGCGAGTGTTTTGGTTTCTTCATTTATCTGAACTCCCTCTTTAGCTTCAATAGCTTGATGAAGTCCATCTGAATAGGCACGTCCTTTCATTAAACGTCCGGTAAATTGGTCTACAATTACAATTTCTCCATCTTGAACAACATAATCAACGTCATTCTTCATAGAATAGTTTGCACGTAGTGCTTGATTAATAAAATGAAGTAATGTTGCATTATCTACATCATATAAATTATTGATATGGAAAGTAGCTTCTGCTTTGTCAGCACCATCTTCTGTTAGATTAACACTTTTTGTTTTTTCGTCATAAATAAAGTCTTTTCCTTCTTTTAAACTTTTTGCATACTTATCTGCTTGAATATATAAGTTAGCATTTGACATTTCTCCACCGGAAATAATTAATGGAGTCCTTGCTTCATCAATTAATACAGAGTCAACTTCATCGATAATAGCAAAATTTAGCTTTCTTTGTACTCTATCTTCTTTACGAACAACCATGTTATCTCTTAGATAGTCAAATCCAATTTCATTATTTGTTGAATATAAAATATCACAGTTATATGCTTCTTGCTTTTCTTCAGAAGACATATCTCTTGTATTAACTCCTACAGTTAATCCTAAAAATTTATGAATTCCACCCATCCATTCGGCATCACGACCAGCTAGGTATTCATTAACTGTAATAATATGTACACCTTCTCCAGATAAAGCATTTAAATATGCTGGTAATACAGAAGTTAATGTTTTTCCTTCACCAGTTTTCATTTCTGCAATATTTCCATAATGAATTGCCAAACCACCTAGTATTTGAACATAGAAATGCTTTTCTCCAATCACACGGTAGGAAGCTTCTCTAGCAGTTGCAAAGGCTTCTACTAGAATATCTTCTAATGTTTCTCCGTTTCTTAATCTCTCTTTAAATTCTTCTGTTTTATTTTGTAATTCCGTATCCGTTAATTTAGAATACTCTTCATCTAAATCCATGACTTGATTTGCAATATTATGAAATCTTCTTAATTCTTTATATTCATGATCAAATATTCTTTTTAATATATTCATCTTCCTGTCTCCTTCAACTTATTATTGTATCAAAAAAAGAAAAGAATGAAAAGTCATTCTATTTCTTTTTATGGTCTATTCTGATTCCATCACACCGTAGTTACCATCTTTTCTTTTGTATACTACAGCATATTTATCTGTTTCAGAATCTTTAAACATATAGAATTGATGTCCTAGTAATTCCATTTGAAGAATTGCTTCTTCTTCACTCATTGGCTTTACTTCTATTGTTTTTCTTTTCATTATTTTGGATTCTTCCGATTTATCTTCTTCTATCTTAGCAAAATTAAATTCATGATTAGATTTTACTTGCTTCGACATTAGTTTAGTCTTATTCTTTCTAATTTGTCTTTCCAATTTATCAATTGTCTTATCAACTGCTGCATAAAAATCTTCTTTAGTCTCTTCTGACCTTAGAATAAATGATTTCAATGGTATGGTTATTTCAACTTTTTGTTCATGATTTCTTACTTTTACTATGACGCTTGCGCGAACATTTTCGCTATTTTCTAGATACTTATCTAATTTTTCTAGTTTTTCTTTCATATAGTCGCTCATAGATTGTGTAATTTTCATTTTATCTCCATGAATGATAACTTCCATACTATCGCCTCCTTATGTTTTTATTATAGCATGTTTACTAAAAAAAAACCACTATTTTATATAGTAGTTTGTTCTTTTAATAATCTTACATTGATAGCTTGATAGCCTTTACTGGTTTCAATTAATTTGAACTCTACTAGTTGTCCTTCAGCTAACGTTTTATAGCCATCTAATTCGATTGCTGAATAGTGTACAAAAATATCTTCGTTTTCTTTGAATCCGATAAAGCCATAGCCTTTATCATTACTAAACCATTTCACGCGTCCGGTCATCATTCTACTTCACACCTCTCCTTCTACCATCGTATCTTTATGACGGTATTTTCATTTTAACAAATAAGCTTTTTTGAATTTCTTTTTTCCTGAAAGTGCAATTTTTTATACTTTTTTGACAACTTTTTCTACTTTTTTCGACAAAATGTTACAAATTATATTTCTTTTTTACTAATTATAGATTTTTTTATTTTTAGACATTCTTGTTTTTATAATATCTTTAGGTGATAGAATGAATCAATTATTTATCAACAAAACAATGAATTTTATCCAGAGTAATTCACAACATTCTAAAGAAGAACTTGATAGGATTGAATATGGACTTGAGGGAGTATATTTAACCTTATCAAAAACATTTATTATATTAATCGTAGGAATTGTTTTTCATTATCTTAATGTTGTATTACTTACTTTGTTATTTTTTAATATTTTGCGATTCTTTGCTTTCGGATTGCATGCTAAAAAAAGCCTTCATTGTTTAATCATGTCTATCTTACATTTTAATATTTTACCTTATATTTTTATGCAGTTAAATATTACAAATACATTTGTAGTTTTGATATCTCTATTTTCGTTTTTATCATTTTTGTTATTTGCACCTAGTGATACTGTTAAAAGACCTTTAACTAATAAAAAGAAAAGAACTATTAGAAAAATATTATCCTTGATTTCAATAATTGTTTTAATGATTATTATGCATTATTTTCCATCATTAAAAGTTCCAATATTATGTGCTTTTATTATTGAAAGCTTAATGATTAATCCAATTAGCTATCTCTTGTTAGGATTACCATATCAAAATTATAAAAATAAGGCTTAAAATATTTATATATTTTAGCAGATAGAATAAGAAGGAGGGATAAGATGAAAAAGACATTAGCTCGTTTGTTAGCTGCTGTTGCTGTTTTAGCTACTGGTGCTGCTAGCATGGGATGTATTTGGCTTTTGGTTGATGAGCCAAATGCTAATAATCTTAAAAACTTTGATTAATAAAAATACTTCTATTTATTAGAAGTATTTTTTCTTATTGAAATAGTTTCCACATAATAATTATCAATTATTTCTTGCTTTTGTTCCAGCCAATTATTAGCTTTTAATATTCTACTTGCATAATATAGGCCATTTCCATGTCCGCTGCCTTTTGAGGATATCCCTTTTTCAAAGTGATTATCAATTAAACTAGACTTTTTAAATGTGTTTGAAATTACTATATTTACTTTATCTTTTAATTCATATATTTCAAATAATAAAGTCTTTTTTCTACTTTCTTTTGCAGCCTCTATTGCATTATCATAGTATATTCCTATTATTTTTGAGATAGTATTTATTTTTTCTTTAGATAGCTTGGAAAGAATTCCTTTTGGTTTAATGCTTATATCTACTGTTACTTTTAATTTATTCTTTTCAGCAATAATTGTTTTATAGTAAAGTAATCCTTTTAAACCTCCTTTTGGTAGATCTTTTAAATTATTTACTACTTCATTTTTTATATTTAAGTTTTGGTTAATAATCTCTTCTATTTTATTTTTTACCTCTTTTTCTGATGACATAGCATATAATACTGCAAGTTGATTCTTATATTCATGTCTTGTGAATTGTTCTCTTTCAATCCATTCCTCAAATGTTTGAACATTTTGTAGTAATATATCATACTGACTAGATAGTTTATTATATGTATCTCTGTTATTTGTAAAAATGATTCCAATGATTATCAATGAAACGATAATAACAATATCACTAATAAACCTTATATTAAATTTATAATTCAAAAAAAGATTATACAGAACTGCACTAGCTCCAATTATTACTAAGATAATAAATGTTGCGTTTAATTTTAAATCCTTTGACGACAATATTTTATAACATTTTTTAAATAAAGTTCTTATAGGCTTAATAAAAATTAGTATTTTAGCTATTACTATTACTAATATATTGCTTATTAAGTAGATAAACACATTATTTTGAATATCATTTAGTGTTGTAAAATTAATCTGAATAATTAATGATATTATATCTGAAACCAATAATAATATAGTGAGTAATCCTGTTTTTATAAATGATTCTTCAATACTATCATTAAATACTATTTTATATGTTATAGTATTGATTATAAAATTTAATAAAGAAGAGAAAGCATTATAATTAATATAATGAATAGTTACTATTAGCAAACTATTTATTATAAAAATAATAATTGTTTTTATTGTTATTTTTGTGTTATATATTGAATAATTTCTAATTATTAAAAATCCTAAAAGAGCTAGCATAAATGCACATATAAAATTAACGAATACCTCTAACATAATTAATGATCTCCTTCTTTTTATTTCTTGATACTGCATATAAACTTGTTCCATTTTTAAAATATAATATGTTGCTTTTTGTGTTGTATGACTCCACTTGTTCTAAATTAATAATGTAACTTCTATTACATTTTACAAACCTTTTATCCAATAATAATTCTACTTGATTTAAGTTTCCTTGAATATAATAGTCTTTTTCCATTGTTTTTATAATACATCTTTTATTATCTTGTTCTTTTTCAATGTAAATAATCTTTGAAAATTCTATATTATAAACTGTTTTTTTATAGGTATACTTTAATGAATTAGGTCTTTTGTCAAAGTTTTTTAAACTTATTTGGATGGCTTGTGTTAATCTTTGATTAAAATTATCAAATTTATTTACAAAGTCTACTAACATTAATCTCTTTCCAAGAGCTTCAAATTTAAATTCTGGATACGCTGTTACAACAATAATCATAGATTGCCAGTCATCCAATTCTTCTCTAATATATCTTGCTGCATCTAATCCTGAACCTTCTTTTGTTTTTAAATCTAGTATATATACTTTGAAATTGTCGTTTTTAGATAGTTTTTTCCAATTATTTGTATAACCACTAAAAACATTGAACTTATATTCAATGTCATAATTCATCATTACTTTTTCTGCTATTTCTTGATACTTTTTAGCAAATTCTTTTTCATCTTCACAAATAATAAAATCTATCATAATCATCACGCATCCCATTATGATTTTATCACGCTTTTTGTATAAATAAAAGAACACTTTTGTGTTCTTATTTATTGTCTTTTAAAACGAAATTTATCTCTAATTCTTTTTGCTCTTTTAGGATTTTTATCAGAAATGATACTAGTATGAAAAACGAACCAAATCACAATAATAAATATAATAATATAAATAATTTCTCCCACAATTTGATCTTTTAACGTATAAAAAATACTTGCAGTTGCGAATAAAATATTAATGGCATAAATAATTAATACTGTTGTGGTTTGTGAAAAGTTCATTCCTAATAATTGATGATGTAAATGCTGTTTATCTGCTTGAAACGGTGGTTGTCCTTTCAATAATCTTCTAATTATTGCAAATAAGGTATCTAGTATTGGTATTCCTAAAATTGTAACTGGTACAAAGAATGAAATTAGTGCTGGTCCTTTAAATTCTAATAATGTGATTACTGCGATAATAAATCCCATAAAAGTTGCACAATCTCCAGCAAATATTTTAGCTGGATGAAAATTATGTAATAAGAAGCCTAATGTTGATCCTAACATAATTAAAGTTAATATCATAACCAAACTTCCTGCTCTTCCTTGATAAAAACCTATAATAGCAATTGTGATGTAGAATATACTACAAATTCCTCCACTTAAGCCATCTAGTCCATCAATTAAGTTGATAATATTGGTACAAGCGACAATAAAGAGTATGGTAATAGGATATGCTAGTATTCCAAAGTCAAAGGAAAATCCAAAAGCTGTAATGTTATTCAGTAGGATTCCACCATAGAAGACAATGACCATCGCAGCGGCTATATGACCTAGTAATTTATAGGTTGCTTTGATTGGTTTAATATCATCTACAATTCCTGTTAGAACAATAATAAAACTTCCTATTAGGATGGAGTTCATTCTAATACTCTGTTCTCCAAACAACATATAGCCTAATAAAAAAGCTAAGAATATTCCTACTCCCCCAAGCTTTGGAGTAGTTTTTTTATGAATATGACGATGCCCTTCTTCTGATCTTGGAACATCAACAGCTCCAACATGAACAGCTACTTTTCTCATTAAAAACATAATAATAGCTGAAAATAAAAATGTAACTAAAATTATTCGAGAAGCTGTTAATAATTGATATTTCATTTTCTTCACTTCTTTCTAATCAAATTATATCAAATATAAATTGAAATAAAAAGAAAAAACCAATTTTATTGGTCTTCTGATAACTGTTTTAAATTATCTAGTAGAATTCCTGTTCCTTCTGCTACACAGGTAAGTGGAGTTTCTGCAATTAAAACTGGTATGGTTAATTCTTCCTCTAATCTTTCCACAAGTCCTGTTAATAAAGCTCCTCCACCAGTTAATATAACTCCTTTTTCCACAATATCTGCAGATAATTCTGGAGGAGTCTGTTCTAAAACATTTTTAATTGCTTTTGTAATTCTATTTATACTATCATTTAAAGCCTCTTTTGTTTCATCTTGGGTAATTTCAATAGCATGTGGTAGGCCTGTAATCAAATCTCTTCCTCTAATTTCTAGTTTTTCTTTTTTACTTGGTTTGTATACATTAGAAAAATTTATTTTAATATCTTCGGCAGTTTTTTCTCCAATTAACAATTTATATTTTTCTCTGATATATTTGATGATATCCTGATCTAGGACATTACCTGCTATCTTCACTGATGCAGATGAGACAATTCCATTCATTGATAATATGGCGATATCAGTAGTACCTCCTCCTATATCTAATACCATATTTGCAGTTGGCTTTGAAATGTCCATTCCTGCTCCTATTGCAGCTACTTTTGGTTCTTCTTCAATATATACTTTTCTTGCTCCAGTACGTTCTGCTGCTTCCTTAATAGCATTCTTTTCTACTGGAGTAATATTAGTTGGACAACAAATTAAAATTCTTGGTCTTGTAATAAGATTTCTAGCTTTGATTTTTTTTATAAATTGATTTAGCATAATTTCCGTTAATTCAAAGTCAGCAATTACACCATCTTTCATCGGCTTTATTGCTTTTACTTTTCCAGGGGTTCTTCCTAACATTTCATTTGCTTCTTTTCCAACAGCGATTACTTTTTTTGTTTCCGTTTCGATTACTACTACACTAGGTTCATTTAAAACGATTCCTCGTCCTTTTAGATATATCAACACATTTGCAGTCCCCAAGTCTATTCCCATATCTTTTGCTAGCATAATATCATTCCTTCCATTATTATTTTACCATAATTTTATTCTTTTATAATAGATTATATAGAAAAAAAGAAGAATTAATTCTCCTTTTTTGAATCAACTTCTTTATTTATATAATTTTCTGGATTTAATGATTGTCCATTATCATATAATTCAAAATGTAAGTGATTCCCTAAATCTTTGTCCAATTCATTTGTACCACTTTTACCAATTACTTGTCCTTGTGTAATTATATCTCCTTTTTTTACATTAATTTCACTTAAACTTTGATAGCTTGAAATATATCCATTATCATGTTTTATTTCAACTGTTTTTCCTGTTGATGGATCTTCTTTTACATTACTTACTGTTCCATCTAAAATAGAAATAACTTCAAATACGTTTTCATTCACATAATCAATTCCTGTATTTTGAATATAGGTATCATCATGTTGAATAATTGAATTGATTTGTTCCTCTTCTTTTCCTTGATAGTCATAATAAGTTTTACCTATTTTTACATTAGAATCTATATATGGGTTTATGATTCTAGTTGAGGTATTGATTACTGGTATTGTATCATTGGTAATTGTTTCTGTGCTGAAAGATGGATCAATTTCTTCCTCTGTTAAAGAATGATTACTGATGGCCAAGATTGTTAGTATGGGAATTAATACAAATACTGCGACTAAGACTGATAGATACTGCCTTTTTAATTTTCTTTTTATCATTTTATCACCTCTCAATATCAGTTTTTCCCAAAAAAAAAGATTTATACCTCTATTTATATAATTTTTATAGAAGTGAATAAATCAAATAAAAAGCTTGTAACTAAATAGATTAGAGATATTCCTAATAAAAAGTAAAATACTCTAGCTTGTACTATTCTATTTTTTTTAAAAATTTTATTAATATTAATGGAGTCCATAGCCCATATTACCAACATAGTGTCTACAATATATAAGAAAGATTTTCCCGTCATTGTCTTTCCTCATAAGCTATGATTTTTTCTACTCTACGATGATGTTTTTCTAATGGGGAAAAATCTGTAGTAATAAAAGTCTCTATTATATTCAAAGCTTCTTCAATTGGAACTTTTTCACTGAAAGCTACTATGTTTGAATTATTGTCTTCTCTTGTTACTTTTGCTTCATCTTGATTAGACACCTTAGCGCATCTTATTCCTTTTACTTTATTACAAGCTATGCTTATTCCTATTCCAGATCCGCATATAGCAATTCCATAATCTACGTTTTTGTCTCTTACGTTTTCTCCTAATTTGAAAGCATAATCTGGATAATCTGTAGACTCTGTACTATCTGTTCCGTAGTCTATAACTTCATATTTCTTTTTTTTTAATTCTTTTTTGATTTTTTCTTTTAGAGGATATCCTCTATGATCACTGGCAATTCCTATTTTCATGTTATATTCTTTCCTTTCTTACTTTTCCTGACGTTCTATAAGGTAATAATTCTCCTGTTTGACTATTAAATGAGATAGATCTTGTTCCAGGAACTATGGAATCTATAAAGGGTTTTCTCTCTTCTATCGATTCAATCGTGATATTCGAGTTTTGAATTTGTTCTAAAGTATTATAAATCGCAGTAATGGAATCATCTTCCGTATAATCACCCGGAAAGATTATTACTTTTAAATGATAGTCTTCTTGTGTTGATTCTAACTTTCTTATTAGTTCTTGGAGATGAATGGATTTATCTTTTCTTCTATCACCTTTATTAATTCTATAAGTGAATGAGTTTATATCACTGTGAGATAAAAAAGCAAATTCTTTATCTAAATCATAAACTAAAATACCAACACAATCAGCTAAATTTTTTGTTGCGATTATGGGCGTTGTAGGAGAAGTAATTCTCCAGCTACCTTGATGAACTTCTATCTTTTGATTACTATCTTCCGAGTTTAAAAACATTTCTTCTAATTCCTTATTTTCTTCAAACATAATCTATCCTTTCAAACATATTATATCATAAAAATAAAGAAGCAGATATTATTCTGCTTCGTTTGTCGTAAATCCGTATTTTTTATTAAATTTATCAACTCTTCCTGCACGTGATGCTCTACTTTGTTTTCCTGTATAAAAAGGATGACATTTTGAACATACTTCTACATTTATTTCTGATTTTGTTGATTTACAAGTAAAAGTTTCTCCACATGCACATGTTACTGTACAATCTTTTATTTCTGGATGTATATCTTTTTTCATATTATCTCTCCTTCCGCCATGACAAAATATTTGTCATAGTAATTCAATGCCATATTAATATATCAAATATTTCTTTATTTTTCAAGTGTTTTTGTAATTATTTCTTGTGCTATTTTTTGATAGGCTAATCGATTTGGATAATTACTGTTAGAATTTAAATAGTATTTTTTTTCTTCTTTTAATAGAGTTTTTAAATCAATAAAATTTTGTTCATTTGATTTTTTTAATATTTTATTTAATTCTCTTATTCCTAGATTTTCATAATAATCTGCTTGATTTGGTTCATAATATCCGATGATAATTACTTGTTCTTTATAGTATTTTTTGATTTCTTTTAATAGTTCTTTGTATGAGGTATTTATTTCTCTTATTTTAATCATAAGATTATTATAACTTTTGTTTTTTTCTAGAGATAGTTTATATAATAAATCATTATAACCTATATTAATGATTAATAAATTTGTTTCTAATAAGTCTCTTTTAATTTTTGGATTTGTTTTTATTTTATCTAGTATTTGAAAAATGGATTGCTCTGTTGATGAGTATTCTTTATTTACTGATACTTTTATATTATTATTTTCTAAGTATTCTTTATAATAATCTGTATAACTATATTCTTCTATTCCATAGGAATTAATTCCTTTTGAAAAACTATCTCCTATTAATAGGACTTTTTTTTCATTGTGACTGGTGTTTTGATAAACTATATAGACAGATAGACTAAGTAATATTAAAATGAAGAGTTTTACTTTTCTATTCATGCTTCCTCCTAAAAAAAAGAAATATAACTATTTCATTATATTTCTTTTATATTGATTTTAGCACCTACTGCTGTTAGTTTTTCTATGATTTGTTCATATCCCCTTAAAATATGTTCAGCATTGGTTATTGTTGTCTTTCCTTCGGCAAGTAATCCTGCAGCTACCATAGCAGCTCCAGCTCGTAAGTCTGTTGCAACTACTTGAGTTCCAATTAGTGGATTCGGTCCAATGATAGTTGCTGTTTGGCTTTTTACTTCTATATCAGCACCTAAATCTTTCAGATATGGTATGTGCATAAAACGATTTTCCCAAATTGTTTCTGTTACTTTTGATTTTCCATTAGCTTGTGTTAATAATACTGTAAATGGTTGTTGAAGATCAGTTGGAAATCCTGGATATACTGCTGTTTTTATATTTGTAGCTTTTAGATTTTTATTACTTCCTAATACTATTACATAATCACTACCAATTTCTAAATTAACACCCATTTCTTCTAATTTTGATAATAATGGATCTATGTGTTCTGGAATAACATTATCTATTTTTAGGGGATTACCACATAGAGCTCCCATAATAATGTAACTTCCTGCTTCTATTCTATCTGGTATTACTTCATGAAAGCATTGATGTAAATAGTCTACCCCAACTATTTTAATAGTGGATGTTCCTGCTCCAGTAATCTTTGCTCCCATACTATTTAAAAATGTAGCAACATTAACAATTTCTGGTTCCTTGGCAGCATTATCTATAATTGTTGTTCCTTTGGCTTTGACAGCTGCTAGCATAATATTAATTGTTGCTCCAACAGATGCAATATCCAAATATATATTTGCTCCTTTTAATTCTTTTGCTTCTACAATATATTTATTTTTTTCGTTTCTAACGGTTGCTCCTAAAGCTTCAAATCCTTTTAAATGTAAATCTATTGGTCTTGCTCCTATTGAGCAGCCTCCTGGAAAATACATTACTGCTTTTTTATATTTTCCAAGTAGTGCCCCCATAAAATAATATGATGCACGTAATTTTTTTGAAAATTTTTCTGTTATTTCAATATTATTCATATCTTTTGGATTTATTATAATGCTTTCTGTTGAACGATTGATTTGTACTTTTAACATTTTTAAAATATCACATAGTGCTTCTGTATCAGTTATTTCTGGTACATTACAAATCGTTGCTTCTTCATCTGTCAATATAGCTGCTGGGATTAAGGCGACGGTAGCATTTTTTGCTCCACTCACACGGATGGTTCCTTTTAATTGTCGTCCACCTTCTATCTCAATTATTTTCATACTTTTCCTCCTGAACTATCTTATTGTTCCAAATAATCTGATTTTTTCTTCTATTTTTTCTTTAAAAGCTTTCTCTCCACTACCGATTACCTTTCTTGGATCATATGCTTTGTTATCTGCTGATAAAAACTCTCTAACTGCTTTACTCCAAGCAACTTGAACTTCTGTATTAACATTTATTTTAGAAGTTCCACAAGCAATTGCTTCTTTGATTTGATTATCTGGAATTCCGCTTCCTCCATGTAAAACTAATGGAACTGGTAACGTTTCGTTAATTAATTTCATTCTTTCAAAATCTAAGTTTGGTTCTCCTTTATAGAATCCATGAACACTACCTAGCGCTGGTGCTAAAGCATCAATACCAGTTTTTTCTACTATTTCAATACATTCTTCTAATCTTGCATTGGTTACTTCACTAGTAATATTATCTTCTGTTCCACCGATATGTCCTACTTCAGCTTCTACGGATACTCCTCTTTCATGGGCATAGTCTACTACTTCTTTGGTAATTCTAATGTTTTCTTCTAATTCTTTTCGAGATGCATCAATCATAACAGATGTAAAACCTGCATCAATTGCTTTTTTACATATTTCAAAGGAACTTCCATGATCAACATGTAGACAAACGGGGATGGTTATTCCTAAATCCTCGATTAATCCTTTTACCATTCCTGTTATAGCATGATATCCTCCCATGTATTTTGCAGCACCCTCACTGACTCCTAAAATAACTGGTACTTGTAGTCTTTCACATTCTTCTAAAATATACTTTGTCCATTCTAAATTATTAATATTAAAATGTGGAACAGCAAAGTGTTCTGCTTTAGCTTTTTGTAGCATTTCATTAAAATTAACTAACATCTTCATCACTCCACGTTTATCATAAAAAATTCCTTATTTTTTGTCAATTCTTTATTTTAAAATCTCTATTATTTGTCGTAAACTATCCCCAGAATAAATACTTGATTGAAATTATAATCAATATAAATACTCCAAGATAGATAGAACTATTTTGATATTTATTTTGTAATTGTTTTCCTAATAAAAAACCAAACTTTGTGGATAAAAAACTGATTATCATAAATATGATACTTGGTAGAATAATCGACTCCTTACTCATTCCTATTGCTAATCCAACATTAAAACTATCAATACTAACTGTTAGAGATAGAAGTAGGAGAATAAGTAAATTTAGTGATTTAATTTCTTTTGACTTATCCTTTTCTAATAGTAAATTAATTGCTATTAATAAGAATATTAAACTGGATATTATATTCGTATGAATTGTTATTTTTTTTAATAAGATATTACCTACATAACTTCCTATTATGGGCATTATAAGGTGAAATAGTCCTACTAGTATTGATAGGTTTCTTATATCTTTTTTTTGATGAGAGAGAGTTGCAACTGATAAAGACATTGAAAAGGAATCAATACTTAATGTTAATGCAATTAAAAAATATATAAGGACTTGAATCATTTTATCACCTTATATATTTTATTCTTAAAAATACTTTTTCATGATTTCCTTTACTAAGGATTTATATTCCACTGAAGTCTCTTTTTCATCTATTAAGCATAAAGGTGGAAATAGAACACACCAAAAGTTATCTCCCTTACCTTCTCCTAATGTTATTACAACCGATTCATATTCTCCTTCTGGATAAATTACACTTTTATATTCTTTTTCTGGAAAATAATTTTTTCCATAGTTTATGTGGAAAGTTTCATTTCTTTTCTCTTCTTTTATTGTTTTTTCCACAATTTCAGTGAATTTTGGTAACTCTTGAATAATATAATTTCTTGTGTCATTTATATTCTTTATATTTTTGATAGATGATATTTCATAAGATAAGTTTTTAATAATTCTCTTTTTTATTTCTTGATCTTTCTTTTTATTACTACTAGCAATTACACGAAATCTTATTGATTCTGCTGGTATTTTTAGCTTTTCTTCTTTATTTATGGATAATATTAAAATAATTATTGCGATGACAGGTATTATTTTTTTCATAAAAAATCCTCACTTTCATATGCATAGTGAGAATTATTGTTCTTTTTTATTCTATATTTTTAAAAATAAATAACATTCTATCCCGATTGGATAAATCTTTTTTTACTTCAATTCTAATATTATCAAGATATTGTTTTGCTATGAATGTGATATTTTCTGCTTGATCTTGTCCTATTTCAAATGCTATTATACATTTCTCTTTCATATTCTTTCTACAATCTTTTAATATCTTTTGATAGCAAGTCAGACCATCTTCTCCTGCATATAATGCTATATGGGGCTCATTGTTTTTAACAATTTCTTCGATTTCTTCTTCATTTTTAATATAAGGAGGATTACTAATGATTAAATCATATTTCTTCTCTATATTATTTAAAAAGTCGTTTTGAATGATATTCGCATGAGAATTTAAATTTCCACAATTTTTGTGAGTTATTTCTAATGCTTCTTTAGAAATATCAATTAAATCCACAGTTTTTGTGGATATTTTTTTTTCTAGAGTTAGACCTATTACTCCACTACCACAACCTAAATCTACCATATCGATTGGTTCTTTGAAATATTGATTTATATATTTTATTGTATTTTCTACCAGTTCTTCTGTTTCAAAGCGTGGAATTAAAACTCTCTCATCTATTTCAAATTGATTTCCATAGAAATTCACATGACCTATTACATATTGAAGAGGTTTTCCTTTTTCTAATGCTAGAATTGATTTTTTATATAATTCGATTTTTTCATCTGGAATTACTTCTTCCAAATAGTTTAATAATTCTAAGGGATTTTTTTCTAGAATCTCTGCTAATAAAATTTTAGCATGATCTGAATGACAATGACTTTTACCAAATACTAATAAATCTTCTATTGTCATTTTATTCTCCTTGAAGTTTTCTTTTTTGATCTTCTTGAATTAAAGCACCTATTAAATCATCTAAGGCACCATCCATTATTCTATCTAGACTATTTGTCGTGTAACCAATTCGATGATCTGTTACTCTATTTTGTGGATAGTTATAGGTTCTTATTTTTTCAGCACGATCTCCTGTTCCTATTTTACTACGACGTTCATTTCCTTCTTTTTCAGCTTTTTCTTGTTCTTGTAACTCATAAAGTCTTGATTTTAAAACCTTCATTGCCTGTTCTTTATTTTGAATTTGACTTCTTTCATTTTGGCAGGTTACCACTAATCCTGTAGGTAAGTGGGTAATTCTAACGGCTGAATCAGTGGTATTAACTCCTTGTCCACCACATCCACTTGAACGATAAATATCGATTCTTAAATCATTTGGATTGATTTCAATTTCTATATCCTCATCTGCTTCTGGCATGACGAGTACTGTTGCAGTAGAAGTTTGAAGTCTTCCATTGGATTCTGTTACAGGCACTCTTTGTACTCTATGAGAACCACTTTCATATTTTAACAAAGAATAAGCTCCATTTCCTTTAATAATAAGCTCAATTTGACTAAATCCTCCAGCAGTACCATCTATAGAGTTATATACTTGATAAGAAAAACCTTTTTTTTCAGCATATCTTGTATACATTCTAAATAGATCTCCAGCAAAAATATTTGCTTCATCTCCGCCTGCTGCACCTCTAATTTCCATAATAACGTTTTTATTATCGTTAGGATCTTTTGGAATTAATAATATTTCAAGCTCTCCATCTAATTTTACTTTTTCTTCTTCTAAAGCCTTTAATTCTTCTTTGGCCATTTCTCCTAATTCTGGGTCTTTTGTCATCTCTTTTGTGCCTTCAATTTCTTCTAATACTTTCTTGTACTTTTTATAACAATTGACTGTTTCTTCTAGGTCGGACATTTCTTTGGAATACTTTGTCATTTTCTGATGATCACTTAATATTTCAGGCTTTGTCAGTTCGTTTTGTAAGTTCTCATATTTTTCCAAAGTTGCTTCTAATCTTTCTATCATTTTTTTCACCTCGTCCTTTTCAATGCATTCCTATTATATCATATTTCCTTTTTTTATGAAAAAAAACTAGATTATTCTTCTAGTTCTAATTCATCTTCATCGATCACAACTAAGTCTTTTATCTCTTCATTGGTATCTTCATCATAATCATCATCATCGTCATCATCATAGCGGTCTTCTTCTATTTCATCTTCTTGTTTGTCAATTTGATCTTCCTCTTCTTCTTCGTCATCATCGTCTTCTGCTATTTTGATTACTTTATCAGATGTATGATTGCTTCTAAGATCCCATTTTCCATTGCTTAATAAGATAAAACGTTTATCTGTTGCTAAAGCTGTATAAAAATCTGCAATTTTATTTTCATATACTGTTTCTGGTAAATCTAGTAATTTAATTATTTTTTTAAATAATTCCGCAGTATTCATTTTCTTTTTACTTTCTTCGATAATCATTTTTGCAATATCCTTATTCGATAAAAGTTCTAATTCTTCTTTTTTCATGGATTTTAAACTCATGATTAGCCCTCCTATATCAAATACATTATATGTGCTTTTTTCTAATTTATATAGTAAGAAAAAATACCAATAAATTTATAACATATATCTTTATGATATGCAACCTTTTTTTACATTTTCTCTGGAATACTCATTCCAAGAACATCTAGTAACATTGTATTTATCTTATAAACTAAGCTTGTAAGGACAATCCAAGATGATTGTAATTCTTCATCTTCTTCTCCAATGATTTTATTTTCAGCATAAAATTTATTATATGATGAGGTTAGTTTATATAAATATTCTGCTATTTCATTTAGAGATTTTGTTTCTATTGCTTTATCAAGTGTAAGTGGCAAATTTAAAATTGTTAAAGCAATATCCTTTTCGGTATCTCCTTTTAGCTTTGTGATTTCTTTTGCAGAAATCTTTTCAGCTTTCTTTAAAAGAGATTTCATACGGATAGTAGAATATAATAAGTATGGCCCAGTTTTTCCATCTAAATCTGAAAATTTTTCTATTTCAAAGATATAGTCAGTACTTCTAAATGGTAATAAATCTGCATATTTTAAAGCTGCAACTGCTACTATTTTTGCTATATTTTTCTTTTCTTCTCCTTGAATATCTTCTGAAGTGATACGCTTTTCTGTTTCTTCACTTACTAAATTAATTAATGTTTTTAATGGCATAACTCCACCATCTCTTGTTTTAAATGGTTTTCCATCTTTTCCATTCATTGTTCCAAAACCAACATGTTCTAATACTACATCATCTTCTACTAATTTTGCTCTTCTAGATGCACGGAATACTTGTTCAAAGTGAAGTGATTGACGACCATCTACAACATACCAAATTTCATCTGGATTAACATTAATCTTTCTTTCTACTATGGTTGCTAAATCTGTTGTATCATAAGAGACAGAGCCATTTGATTTGATGTACATAAGTGGTGGCATAGGAGCTTTATCTTCTTCTTTTGCAACTTCAATAATCTTTGCTCCTTCACTATCTGTTAGTACTTTTGTTTTTTCACATTGTTCATTTAATTCTTCGAAATATTTCATTTCATCGCTTTCTCCATTCCATATTTCAAAATGAACATTTAATTCTTCATATGTCTTTTTAATATCTTCTTTGGAAATATCTACTATTCTTTTTAATAAATCATAGTATCCTCTCTCATATTGTTGAAATTTTACTGTAATTTCTCTAGCCTCTTCTAAATAAGCTTCATCCTCTTTGGCTTTATTACTTGCTAGAGGATAGATTCTTTCTAGATCTTCATTAGTAATTGGAAGTTCTACTTCACTATAATCTCCTTTATAATTTTCATCAAAGTATGGTAAATCTGGGTACATGTCTTTGATTTCTTTAATCACTAAACCTAGAGGTCTTCCAAAGTCTCCTAGATGAGCATCTCCTACAGCATCATATCCTAGTAATAAAGCTAATCGTTTTAGAGCTTCTCCTATATTTGCACTTCTTAGATGACCTACATGAAGTGCTTTTGCAACATTTGCTCCACCGTAATCAATGATTACCTTTTTTGACTTTTTCTTATCAATATTGGTATAAACATCTTCATTTATTTTATTTAGAATATCTTTTATGTATGAATCACTTAGACTGATATTGATAAACCCGGGTCCTGCTACATTAACATTTACAAATCTATCATCTTGTTCTAATTCTTTTACAATTTTCTCAGCTATTTCTCTAGGATTTTGATGATAAACTTTTGCTAATTGCATTGCATCGTTTATTTGATATTCTCCTAAATCTCTTCTATTTGATGTTTCTAAAGTAAATCTTTCTACATCATATCCTGCTTTTTTTATAATCTTTTTTACATCTTGTTCTAATTCTTTTAATATACTCATTTTATCTCCTCCACTTGATATCTAAATATCTGATTTTCCATTCTATATTCTATTTCTATATCATTCTTTTTTCTATTTATTTTTTTTGTTTCTATTTCTACATTTAATAATTGATTTAAGTCTTTTAATTCAATTATTCCAATTGTTTTTTCTTTTAAAGAAAATGGGTAAGTAATCTTTAATTCATTATTTTCTCGAAATAATATTTGTTTCTCATAATCATATATCATCATTGTAGAATCATTATCTTTGTATTTTAGTTTATTCTCTTGTATGATTCCGTTTGTTTCAAATACATCTTTTTTTGTTTCATTTTCTATTCTGATGCAGGCCTTTATTTTAGGCACAATACCACCCTCTTTAAATTTATGACTTGATTATAACATAAGTTTCTTTTTTTTAATACATATTTTTTTTGGATTCTACAATACTATAAAAGAATGGAGGCTTATTATGAAACTTAGAAAATCTTTGTGGAAGTTGGCCTGTTTTTTTCTTTTTCTTGTATTTTTATCTGTTATTGGATGTTTTTTATATGTTAAATTATCTCCTAAATTATTAATCAATAGTGCAAATAATATTATTCTATATGATCAAAAAAATGAACCTTTTTTTCAAGGAAGTAAATCGAAAGAATGGGTTAATCTTAATGATATCAGTGATTATTTAATACAATCTACTATTTATACGGAAGATAAGTACTTTTATAAACACTTTGGTTTTGATTTTTTAAGAATTAGTAAAGCAATGTATACCAATATTATGAATCATAATATGAAACAAGGGGCTTCTACAATTACGCAGCAGTATGCTAAAAATTTGTTTTTGGATTTTGATAAAACTTGGAAAAGAAAATGGAATGAAATGTGGTATACTATGCGAATTGAAGCAAGTTATAGTAAAGATGAAATATTGGAGGGTTATTTAAATACAATCAATTATGGTCATGGACAATATGGAATTGAAAATGCTAGTAAGTACTATTTTGGAAAGTCAGCAAAAGAATTGGATTTAGCAGAAGCTTCTCTTTTAACTGCAATTCCAAAAGCTCCTAGTAACTACTCTCCTATTTTACATTATGATGCTGCTAAAAAAAGACAACTTCTTGTTTTATCTAATCTTGTGAATAATCAAATTATTACAGAACAGGAGAAAAATAGAGCTTATCAGGAAGAGCTTACTTTTATTGGGGAAGATGATGAAGTTTCACTGTCTAGTATTCATTATTATCAAGATGCTGTTATGGAAGAATTACAAAATATAGAACAAATTCCTAAGAATTATAGTAAAGTGAATGGATTGAAAGTTTATACGACCTTTGATTATGATGCTCAACGAATCTTGGAAGAAAAAATTGAAACTAATTTTCAAAATGTTGATTCTTTAGAAGTTGCAAGTGTTTTATTAGATCCAAATAGTGGTGGAGTATTTGCTTTAGTTGGTGGGCGTAACTATAATGAATCTTCTTATAATCGTGCAACTCACTCTCTTCGTCAGGTTGGCTCTACTATGAAACCATACTTATATTATGCAGCATTAGAAAATGGTTTTACTTCTAGTTCTGCTTTTATTAGTGAAAAAACTTCTTTTCCATTAGATAATGAAGATGTTTATATACCGAAAAATTATAATGATAAATATGGTAACAAAGCAATTTCTATGGCTACTGCAATAGCATATAGTGAAAATATATATGCTGTGAAGACCCATATGTTTTTGGGGTATGATGCTTTGATTAATGTAGCAAGAAGAGTTGGAATTACTGAAAAGTTGGAAAGTGTTCCTTCTTTACCTTTAGGAACAAATGAAATTAGTCTATTACATATGGCTGGTGGATATGCAGCTTTTGCTAATTTAGGTTATAAGATAGAACCTCATTTTATAACAAAAGTAGTAGATGGAAATGGAAATATCTTATATCAAAGAAAAGAGAAGAAAGAACTTGTATTAAATTCTAGCTTAGTATTTATTTTAAATAATTTGTTAACTGCTACATATGATCCACTTTATATTGATTATAATTATCCTACAGCTATTAGCTTAGCTGCTAAATTAAAGCATACTTATGCTTTGAAAAGTGGTACTACTCAAAGTGATAACTGGAATATTGGCTTTAATAAGAATGTTGTATGTGCTGTTTGGGTTGGTCACGATAACAATCAGGAACTTGTTAAAAGCGACTATAAGTACGCACAAAACATTTGGTATCAAACAATAGAAGAATATGAAAAAGATTTGGATAAAGATGATGGATGGTATCAGCAGCCTAAAAATGTTGTTGCAATGCTTGTAGAACCAATTTCGGGTAAACCTGTTAGTGATGAGTCAAAGAATACGAAGCTGATGTATTATTTGAAGGGAACAGAACCAAAAGAAACTGATCCTACTTTTGATGAAATTGAGGATCATTAATTTGACTACAATTTTGATTTGTACTATAATAAGAGCTCGTAATTGCGAGGTGTATTATGACAAATTATATTGATGAAATACAAAGTTCTTTCACAAATGATAATAATATTAAAAAATGGATAACAACATTTTCTAATACTGATAAAAAATCCTTTTCCAAGACATTACTTTCAAGAATTAGTGTTTCTCAAAAACATGAAGATATTTTAAAGAAAAATAAAGAAGAATACTATCATTTTTTACTAGTTCATTGGATGAATTTTATTTCTAATATTTCTATAAAACAATTTAATTATCTAAAGAGTAAAGGTATTGTGGATGATGATTTTTTAATTCTTCAAAAACAAGTAAAGGGATTTTTAGATACAAAAGATTTTAAAGAAGTAGCTCTTTTATTGAAAAACAAAAAATCTTCTTTTTCTAGATTAGCGAGTCGTTATGGTTTTCCTCTTAGTGGTCAAAACAATTGGCAAATAATATCTTCTCATTATTTCTTAGATTTCAAAAAAAAACCAGATTGTTTTTTGAGCCTTAATTGTAAACCATATGATTTATTAAAGATTTGTAGACTTTTTCAAAAGCAGTGTATTGTAGGAAAGATTCCTTGTCATTATCAATTTGATACTACTTCTTCTTTGATTGATAATTTCATTATTTGGTGTGATAAAGAGAATCTTTCTCACTATCTAGATATTTTAAATCATTTACAAGAAAGATATCCTAATTTATTTTCTAGATGTGGAGAGCATTCTCCTGTTACTGCTTCTGTGCTGCCTTATGTTGGAATAGGATTTCCTCATGATCAAACATTAGAAGAATACTATTCTTCTAGAACTAATTTTATTCATGACTCTATTCAAGATATATTATGGAATTATGTTAGTTCTCATTATAATCAAAAAATATTTGGTCAGCAAACATTAATCGATTATCTAGCAGAACAAATTATATCTGAATATATCAAAGAAATAAATCTTTCTTTTCTAGATCCAAATAAGAAGTATCGAGACTTTCATGAAAAATATCATTTTTTCATTCGTGATATTAATAAAAAAGAGTTTTCTCAAGTAATGATTCCTAAGGTTCGTAAAAATCTTATTAAACAGTTCAAAATGGGACATCAAAATAATACTATGACAGATATTCAACTTTTCTATCGTTTTGGTTGGGATAGGTCTCATCATACAATATCAAAAGAGCTTATTTGTCAAACTATTGAGAAAAATGCTAAGATGATATTTCAAGCCGATTCTACTTTGAATCAACAATTAAGTTCTTACTTATTATTATCTATCAATAATTATGAAGTACCTAATGATTATCATTCTCAAATTTATCCACCAAAAAATAAGAGCTTGCAAAAAAGAAAATAGAAATCATTTTATTTTCTTTTTTTGTGATATTGTAAGATTGTATTCAAAAGCAGAATTTGTTATAATGAACTAGAATGGAGTGATTGAATGTTAGAGAGTATCTTACTTACTATAGTTATTGTTTCTTTTCTTTTATTTATTTTTACTATTTGTAATAATCATTTTCAATTAGCTATTATTAAAATTGATAAAGCAGAAGAAGATATTGATTTATACTTACAAAAGAAAAAAGAATTATTAGAGAGAACTAGACCAATCATAAAAAAGGAATTAAAGTTAAAAGAATTTATGGATGATTTAGATGAGGATTTGGAAGAGTTCAATCATTTTGAAAAGCATAATCTATTAAAAATAGTTTATAATGAATTATTTAAAACAATTGATGAAAATGAAAAGTTATTAAAAAGTGATGCTTTATTAAATATTTTAGAGGATTTGAATGATAATGAAGAAAATATTGTAGGTGCGATTAAGTTTTATAATGATACGGTAGTAGAATTTAATCAATTAGTTGTTTCTTTTCCATCTAGATTGGTAGCATTTTTTAAACGTTATCATAAGAAAGAGTTTTATAATAATGAAAAAAGAGAAATATTTGAGATATTAAATCAGAAATAAAGGAGAGTTTTTATGAAATTTATTGATCAGTTAAAAGAAAGAGCAAAAAATAATCTTCAAACTATTGTCTTACCCGAATCAATGGATCAAAGAGTTATTGATGCGGCTGTAGAAGCTGCTAATGAGGGAATTGCTAATATTATTTTAATTGGAAATGAAGAGAAGATTATTTCAAAGAATCGTGATTATGATTTTTCCACTATTCGTTTTATTGATCCAGAGACTGATTCTCTTACAGAAAAATTAATACAATCCTTTGTAGAGCTTCGTAAGAACAAAGGAATGACTTATGATGAAGCTAAGAAACTGTTAATGACAGATTATATGTATTATGCTTGTATGTTGGTAAAAGAAGGGCTTGCTGATGGAGTTGTTTCTGGTGCTTGTCATTCTTCTGCTAATACATTAAGACCTGCTTTACAAATTATTAAGACAAAACCTAATACTTTATTAGTTTCTGCTTTTTTCTTAATGATTGTTCCTGATTGTGAATATGGAGAGAATGGTACTTTTGTTTTTTCAGATGCTGGTTTAGTTCAAAATCCTAATAGTGAACAGTTAGCTGCTATTGCTGAAAGTAGTGCAAAAAGTTTTAAACTATTAGTAGAAAAAGAACCTATTGTTGCAATGCTTTCTCATTCTACTATGGGGAGTGCAAGTCATGCTGATGTTGATAAAGTAGTAGAGGCTGTTAAGATTGCAAAAGAAAAGTATTCTGAATATCAGATAGATGGAGAGTTACAATTAGATGCAGCAATTGTTCCTAGTATTGCTCAATCAAAAGCTCCTAATAGTAAGGTAGCTGGAAAAGCTAATGTCTTGATTTTTCCTGATTTAGATGCTGGAAATATTGGTTATAAATTAGTACAAAGGTTAGCTAAAGCTGAAGCATATGGACCTATTACTCAAGGAATCGCTGCTCCTGTTAATGATTTATCAAGAGGATGTAGTTCTCATGATATTGTGGGAGTTATTGCAATAACGGCTGTTCAAGCTCAAACTAAATAAGAAAATATCCACAGAATTTTGTGGATATTTTAATTTGATGAACTTGCTGCAACTGCATTTTGTGCACTTTCAATTTCATTTGCTATTGCAACGATAATCGCTAATACTAAAAGATATTCATTTTCATCATCTATATCTATAATATATTGATCTCCTATAGAAATATATTTTCTTTTTATTTGTCCTATTTTATTTCCTTTATCATTATAAATTATAAAACTATGATTTATAAAATTTCCTTCTACATGATAATGATTTGATAATTCATAGTCATTTTTTAACAATTTAAATTTCTTTTTTATACTACAAATCTTATTATTATGTATATAAATATTATAATGTGGCATTAGATGAAATAATTCTTGTTCTACATAAACTAATTCATTTCCTGATAAATCTTTAATCCATGTTTTTCTACCTAATGATATTATTTTACTTGATATTTCTAATATATCTTTTTCTTTTTCATCTTTTATAAAGTATTTATTGTGTATTGATATTATTTTTTCATTAATATATAATCTCATATTTACCCCTTTATTATATTAATTTTAATATTACATGGAAGATAAAATCTAGTAGCATTGGTATTCCAATTATGAAGCATATTTTTGCTTTGTTATTATAAGATAGTTTTGGTAAGTATTTATCTATCAATCTTTGTACTGTATATAATAAGAAAGTTCCTCCAATTGCAAAGTTTCTACTTGCATCCCAGTTAATTCTTTTATTAACATTTAAAAAGTCTTTTGTATAATCCCATAGCATTATGTGAAAAAATTTATCCATTACAAAGTGAGAAATATATTCTAGTGCTGTTGCAATGAGCCAAATTGCTAAAAAGACTAAGATTATCGTTAAATCAATTTCTTTTACTTTTTTATTTTTGGCAAGTAAGTTTATCATTAATAAGCCTATAATATTTACAATTAAAAGACCTATACCATACTCCTTTAAGTAAATACTTACTTGGTAAATTTTAGGGGTAGTATATTCGATGATTGTTGTATAGATGAATGTTATTATCGTTATTGTAGCAATACTTCTAGTAATTCCATCTTTTACTGGGTGCTTTTTTTTCATCATATTTTTTAGGCTAAAGTATAACAATATCATACCAAAGCCATAAATTGGAAGAAATGGTCCTATTAAAACTCCTCTATTAATCCATTTATGAGGTGCTACTACAAAACGCATCCATATCACTTCATATAGCCAACCAATTAAGGCATAGATACAAAATATTAAATATATATTTACAAATAATTCTATTTTCTTTTTCATGATTCGATTCTCCAATCTATCTCTTTTAATCCATTCTTTTTTAAAAATTCATTAGTTTTGGAGAATGGCTTGCTCCCGAAAAAACCATTTCTTGCAGAAAAAGGAGAGGGATGAGCTGATTCTATAATAAGATGTTTAGGATTTGTTATTAAACTCTTTTTTTCTCTAGCATATGATCCCCATAAAATGAATACAACTGGAGTTTGTTTTTCATTGATAATTTTTATAACATTATTCGTAAAGGTCTCCCATCCTTTTTCTTTATGTGATGTTGGCTTATGTTCTTCTACTGTTAAAACAGCATTTAATAGAAGTACTCCTTGTCTAGCCCATGGTTTAAGTGAATTATGTTTTGGAAATGGTATTCCTAAGTCACTTTCTAGTTCCTTAAAAATGTTTTGTAGTGACGGTGGTTTTAATACTTCATTGCTGACAGAAAATGATAATCCTTCTGCTTGATTTGGTCCGTGATAAGGATCTTGACCTAATATCACTACCTTTAAATTATCAAAATCGGTATAACGAAAAGCATTAAATACTTCATTTTGTTTTGGATAGATTGTTTTTGTTTTATATTCATTTTTTACAAATTGTATTAAGTTTTGAAAATAATCTTCTTGATATTCTTTTTTTAATAGTTCATCCCACTTGTTTCCTATCATATTTCCACCTACTTATGATAACTTTCATGATTATTTATTTTATAAGAACGATAAATTTGTTCTAAAAGTAATACTCTAAATAATTGATGAGGAAAAGTCATTTTTGAAAAAGACAGATGCCAATTAGAATCTTTTTTGATATTTTCTGATAAACCATAACTTCCACCAATAATAAATACTACATTACTGTTTTCAATCCAAAGGTTATTCATTTTACTAGCAAATTCTAAGGAATTTATTTCTTTTCCCTCTATTTCTAGAGTAATTATATAGTCTCTTTCATTTAGATGTTTTCTTATTTTTTCTTCTTCTAATTTTAAGGCTTTTTCTTTTTCAACAAATCCTTCATCTTTTACTTCTATCATTTCTAATTTTGTATATTTTGATATTCTTTTTTGATATTCAATTATGGCTTCTTTTAAATATTTTTCCTTAATTGTTCCTACGGTAATAATTTTAATCATCTTACACCTCTATTAAAGGACCTTCTTCATCTTGTTTTGCTATTCTTATTTGAATACTTTCATCTATTCCTTCTTCTTTCATTGCTTCTAAGGCCTTTTTTTCAGTATTATTCTTTTCACTTAAATGTGCAAGAATAATATTTTTAGTATTTTTACTAACTATTTTTTTTAAATATTTTGCTGTTGTTTTATTTGATAAATGTCCTTTATCACTAATTACTCTTTCTTTTAAAAATCTTGGATATGGTCCGTCCATTAACATTACTTCGTCATGATTGCTTTCTATTATGTAAGCATTTTTATCTACCATTTTTGCTAGATACTTTCTATTAATATAACCTGTATCTGTAACATAAACGAGACTTCTTTGGTTTTCTTCAATAATAAATCCTACTGAGGAAGGTGCATCATGAGAAGTATGTATTAATTCTATTTTTACATTTTCAATATAAAATTCATCTTCTATAAATTCACATTTTGAATATGGGACGTATTCTTTTAAGCTTTCATACATTGACTCTGGAATGTATACTTTTAAATGTGTCTTTTTTAAAAGAGATTCTAGTCCTTTTGTATGATCTTTGTGACAATGAGTGATTAATATTCCTTTAAAATCTGAAAAAGAAAGGGAATTTTCTTCTAAACTTCTTTTTAAAGTTAGGTAGGAAATTCCCATATCTATTATTAAGTTTATATTGTCACATAAAACTATCGTACAATTTCCTTTGGACCCACTTGCAATTGTTTTTATTTTCATTTTAATAGAAATTCATTGCGTTTAACGCAGTTCCTCCTGCATAAGGTGGACCAGTCCATATCGCGTAATGTAAGTGTACACCTGTTGCGAAACCAGTTTGTCCCATACCACCAATTGCTTGTCCCCTTTGTACTCTATCTCCAACTTTAACATATGTACAGCCACTACACAAATGGGCATACATTGTATAGTAACCATTATCATGTCTAATTGTAATATATTGTCCGTTATCATATTTGTAACTTACGGTTACTACTTCTCCAGATTCTGCTGCGAAGATATTAGAACCATAACCACATCCAGCTATATCTGTTCCATCATGTAATGTTCCCCATCTCCAACCAAAACCGGATGATACTGTTGAACAAGTTGCTGGCCATCCAAACATGCCTTTTGTGACAATTAAATCTCCATAGCCACCACTCCAACCAGATACTGGTTGTTTTGTTCCCTTCACAACTATTTCTTCAACTGGTTCCTTTAATACTTCTTGTGAAATACTAACTAATGAAACAGTTTCTCCATTTACTTTTTGGACCTTTTGAGTTACTCGATTTAATCCTTTTATTCCTGCTTGTTTTACTTCAGAATAAGAAGTATATTGATTTGGATCTTCTTCAGTCTTTGTGGCATAATTTTGTTCTTCATCTTTTACTACATGATCTTCTTCTACAATGCTGATTTGTGGTTTTAAAATTCCTAATGTCACTACTTGTCCAGGGGATAAAAGACTATTTTCATCTTGTAATTCTGGGTTAGCTATTAAGAATTCTTCTACTGATATTTTATTATTAAATGCTACATCACTTATTGTATCTCCATCTTTAATGGTATATGTTGCTTGTGGTTCTACTGTACCAAATAATAAATATTTGCTTAAATTTTCCTCTGTTTGATAAATTGTTTTATCAACTGGAATTTTATCTTTCTTTATTGTTATTTTATTTCTAATATAGATATTATCTATGATGGTTCCTGTATCTTTGATTTCTTTTTGAGTATCGTTGGCATAATTATTAAAATCTTCTGGGGAAATAAAGGACTGAACTGTTTTTTCTACTGATGTGGTAAAGACTTTCTTGTCCGTTACGTATAATGTGTTTGTCTTTGCTTTAATTGTCTTTCCTTCACTATCTTTACTATCAATTCCTTTGATTTTAATAGTATATCCGTTAATTGTGAAAGGAGAAATATCTTTAATTTCATCATAAATATCTTTATTTGACTTTAGATTATCTTCGAAGGTAATTTCTTTTACAATATCTAAATCTGTTGGAACATAAACTTTATTTACATTATACTTTTTCTTAATTTCAGCTTGTTTTTTATCGATATAGTTTTCAAAAGATTCTTTTGACTCAATTAAACCTAGTGATTTTCCTTTTAAATATACTCTATATACTGTTTTTGGAGTTTTTGTTATTTCTGTAAAGCCTGTTGAAAAGATGAAGGCTATTCCTAACATTATCATCATTATTACTTTTTTATTCACTAGCGTTCCCCTCCTTATTAAAATCTTTTCTTAAATTTAAGAATGTTGATGTATTCTTTTTGAATAATAGTTCTATTGTTGCGGTTGGTCCATTACGATGTTTTCCTATAATTAATTCACTAATACTATTGTTGTCTTCTGTTCTGGCTTCTTTATTGTAATAATCATCTCTATATAGGAACATGACAATATCTGCATCCTGTTCAATAGAACCAGATTCTCTTAAATCACTCATTAATGGTCGTTTATCTTCTCTTGCTTCTACGCCACGTGATAATTGAGATAAAGCTATTACTGGTACTCCTAATTCCATTGCTAATGTTTTCAAACTTCTTGATATATCTGATACTTCTTGTTGTCTGTTAGAACCATAGTTCTTTCCACCTGATATTAATTGAAGATAATCTATAACAATCAGAGATAGCCCTTTTTCACTACTAGCTAGTCTTCTACATTTCGCTCTTATTTCTCCAATGGTGATACCTGGAGTATCATCAATTACTAAGTTTGTATTAGATAATTGCGCTACTGCTTCATTAATTCTTTTCCAATCTTGATTCATTAAATTACCAGTTCTAAGTTTGAATCCTTCTATTTGACCAAGAGAAGATAAGATACGTTGAGCTAATTGCTCAGCACTCATTTCCAAGTTAAATAAAGCTACTGATTTATCTTGTTCCATTGCAGCATGAGTTGCTAAGTTTAAAGCAAAGGCAGTTTTCCCCATAGCAGGACGAGCTGCAATGATGATGAACTCATTAGGATGAAGTCCTGTTGTGATACGATCAAAATCATACCAACCAGTTGCGAGTCCTGTTATTTCTCCTTTACTTTCTGATAATTTTTCAAGATCTGCTTGAGTTTTTATTAATACATCTTTGATTGTACGAAATTCACTAGCTTTTCTATTCTTTACAATATTTAATATTTTTTTCTCTGAGTTATCTAATATTTCATTGACTGTTTCATCTGTTCGATACCCTTCTGATGCTATTTCTGTAGCTGTTTCTATTAAATTTCTCAATAAGGAAGATTCTTCTACTGTTTGAATATAATAATCAATGTTACTAGCAGTTGGAACGTAGTTTAATATCTCCGTTAAATATTCCACTCCTCCAATTTCTGTTAGCTCATTGGTCTTTTGCAAATAGCTTGTGACAGTTGTTATATCAATTGGAGTTTTTTCATCTAATAATGCAGTCATTGCTGAAAATATTTTACCATTTTTTTCATTATAGAATGAAGTTGGCATTAAAGTTTCTGCTGCTTTTTGAAGTGCATATTTTGACAAGAAACAAGAGCCTAAAACTGCCTGTTCTGCTTCTATATTATTTGGTAAAGCTCTCATTGGCATTCTATCACCTCTATTTTATTACATGTATTTTTACTGTAGCAATTACTTCTGGATATAGATTGATATTTACATTATGAAATCCTAAACTAGAGATTGATGTAGACAATTCTATTTTATTTTTTTCTATCTTATATCCTTTTTCTGCTAGTGCATCTTTAATCTGCTTCACACTAATGCTTCCAAAGACTTTGTCCCCTTCTCCTGTTTTTACTTTAAATTCTAAAGTTATTTTTGATAATTTTTCTTTTATTTCCATGGCTTGCTTCTTATTTTCTTTGTCTTCTTGTTCTTTCTTAGCAAGCTCATGATTCAATTTACTAATATTTTCTTTTGTCTTTTTTACGGCATAACCATTTTTTATTAAGAAATTTTCAGCGTAACCATCTTTTACATTTTTAATTTGCCCCTTTTTACCCTGATTTTTTAAATCCTTGATAAAAATTACTTCCATGTTATTCTCCTTCTTCTTTAATTAATCTTTTTAATTCTTGTTCTACTTTGCTAATTGTTGTATTTTCAAAATGTGCAGCTCCATTGTAAGTATCTCCTCCACCACCAAGTTTCTCTAATATTTTCATAATATTATAGTTTCCTAAACTTCTAGCACTTAATCCTATCTCATCTTTTCCTATTTTACCTATAACAAATGAAGCTTCTATGTTGTTGAAGAAAAGTAATGTATCTGCTACTTTTGCTAAATCTTCTCTTCTATACTGTGTATATGGAGATGCTTTTGTAAAAGCTACTTTTTCCTCTATCGTTTCTATAGCAGACATTAGCTTTTGTCTTTCTGTATATTCTTCTAGATCTTGTTTCAATAGATACTGTACTTTCTTAGCACTTGCTCCCATTGAGGCTAAATAATATGATGTATAAAATGTATCTACTGATGTATTTAAAGTATAATTATTAGTATCTAGTACAATTCCTGACAATAAAATAGTTGAATAATAAGGCTCTAAATCGATATCATATTGCTCCATAAGATTTGCTACCATTTCACAAGCACTTGACGCTTTAGGGTCATCAATCATAATAGAATCTTTTATTGTTGTTTTACCTAAAGCATGATGATCAATCACTATTTTATGCTCAATTTTTTTCAGTACATCCTTACTTTGTACTAAATCCTTTTTATTAGTATCTAATATTATTAGTAAATTTTTGCTTTTTTTAGGGTGAAGATACTCCTCTACATTTTCACTTCTAATAATATTAATACAACCATCTAATTCTTTTAATACTTTTTCTACACCTGGCTCATGATTTTTGTCATCAATAATGATATAACCTTTCTTTCTTCGATTCTTTAGAAACATATACATTCCGATACAACTCCCTAAAGCATCTAAATCTAGGTTTTTATGAGCCATTAAAAAAACTTTTTTGGCTTTTCGAATAGCAAAGCTGATTTTTCTACCTTCTGATTTTTTTTCCCTTATTATACTCATATATCCACCTCTATAAATGATACTTTTATTATATAATAAATCATATTATTTGTCTAACATCAGAAGTGCTTTTCCTAAAGAAAAAAATGTAGAAATCTACATTTTATCTTGAATAAGGCATTAGTGCGATTGCACGTGCTCTTTTAATTTGTTTTGAAATATGTCTTTGATGTAAGGCACAGTTTCCTGTAACACGTCTTGGAACAATTTTTCCTTTTTCATTAACATATCTTCTTAATGTTTCAGGATCTTTATAATCAACTGTTTTACCAGTACACATCATACATACTTTTTTCTTTCTACGATTGAATTCAGCCATAATCTTTCCTCCTTTTTAGAATGGTAATTCATCATCACTGATTTCAATGTTTGCACCAAAATCAGCAAATGGATTACTGTCTACGTCTGTTCCCTTTGGTTCTGGAGCATCTCCAAAATCATATGGGGTTGGTCCTGCTTCTTTATTAGAAGCATTCATATTATTAGAATTATTTGAGGAATTTTTTGATCCTAAAAATTCAACATTGTCTGCTACTACTTCTGTTACATAACGTCTTTGTCCATTGTTGTCATCATATGTACGCGTTTGAATTCTTCCTTCTACTGCCACTTGACTACCTTGCGACAAATAATTTTTTACGTTCTCAGCTTGTTTTCTCCAAACAACAATATTAATAAAATCAGCTTCTCTTTCTCCTTGTTGGTTTGAAAAATTTCTATTAACAGCTAGCGAAAATGTTGCCACTGCTGTGTTATTTCCAGTGTATCTTAACTCAGGATCTCTTGTTAATCTTCCAATTAAAACTACTTTATTCATAAAATACCTCTTTTTCTTCTTAATCTTCTACTTTTACAATTAAATGACGAAGTAGATTTTCATTAATTCTAGCAACACGATTAAATTCTTGTTCAGCTTCTTTGCTTGCTTCTACTACTAATAAGTAATAGTAACCAGTCTTAAATTTTCTGATTTCATAAGCTAGTTCTCTTTGTCCCATTGCTTTTTCTTCTACTACTTTTGCTTTAGCGTCTGTTAAAACCTTTTTCATACTTTCTGCAGTTTTACGAATTTCTGCTTCTTCCATATCAGGTTTTACGATAAACATAATTTCATACTTTTGCATTTTTGCACCTCCTTTTGGACTTATCGGCTATTTTCTCTAAATAGCAAGGAGTATTTTAAATACTCGAAGGTATTATAACAAATTAATAATATATTGTCTAGTTTTTTATCAAATAATCTTTTCATAATTATAATTATTGTTATATCTTGTTAATTTTACATTTTTTATTTTTCATTTTATTTTAGTTCTAATAAATCATTACTATTTCCAAATAATATGATATACTTATTAATAATGAAGGTGGAGGAATAAAAATGAATTTAATTGAAAAAAAATGCCCTAATTGTGGAGCAAGTTTGGAGTTTAGCGACACTGATAAGTCATGTAAATGTAATTATTGTCATCGAGCTTTTGAAATTGAAAGAAATAATCAACCGGAAAATAGTGATTTAGATATATCTCAGCAATTTGTTTTAAATGAATTTAATGAAGTAACGAAGGGATTTAAACTATTTCATATGTTTTTTGTTATTATGTTTATTATTGTTGCTGCTTTTATTGGATTTTGTTTCTTTCAGGTATTTCGTGGATTTCGAGATGATAATATTGGCCCTTTTCAATCAGGACCATCTTATTATACGGAAGTTAGTGAACTTTCAAACGATGACTATGAAGATATCGATTTTGATGCTAGGGTGACTATTCAAGAAGGTGAAGGAGAGGAATCTTTCAGTATTGATGGAAATAGAAAAAGAGAGAAAGTATATGTAGCTTATAAAGATGATAGTTCTTATGTTATAGCTACTTATAAAGTTAATTATTACAATTTTTTTCATAAAGATCAACGTTTTACAGTATATGTTCCTATGGTATATGAAAATATCAATAAAAAAGAATTTGTAGATAAATTTTCTAATCCACAAATTCAAGCTCCTGAATTTTATTTTGATTCTGAAAAGAAATCATATACTTATGGATATGGAAGCATGGATGACGTTTATAGTAATGTAATAAAACCTCTTGAAGAAAAAAATTATAATATTACAGAAAAATAGAGTATTGAAATATAATACTCTTTTTATTTGTAATAAAATCCTACAATATTTTGTCCTAATTTTGTATTATCTCCATGCACTGCTGCATAATGTGATGCATAATACTTATCGGTAGCTGTGTTAATTCCACTTACTTTAATTTCAGCTAATTCAAATTCTTCTATTTGATTCATAATTGCTTTTAATAAATCAATGTGGTATCCATCATCTTTCTTTTCAATGGCATCTTTCCAAATTTCTTTAGTGGTTGCTATTTTTGGATAAGTGTCATATATATATGATTCTTTTTTGATATGACTTCCTATATATAAGTATATATCTCTTGGATTACTATGATATTTTTCTATCATTTTTTGAAGAAATGCTTTTGGTAATCCTCTATTAATGTGATATATTCCACAATGAACTATTCCACTATACCCTTTTTTACGATCCTCTGCAATCAAAACAGGACAATCTGCCATTCTATGTGCTAAGGCAACACCTTTGTAATTATCATCTATAAAAAGTATATCTGCTTCTATTTTTTCCATAAAATAATCTTCTTTTGTCATATATAAATTATTTATAAAAATGTCTTTATTATCTTCATAAACATCATTATCTTCCATTTTTTGTTTCACTTGAAACATTTTTAGTCCTGAAAAGTTGTACTTATTCCCTAATCTAATTCTTGCATCTTTCACAGATTGAAATATTTGAATTTTCGTATAATCTTTTGGGTAAAAATTCTTACTGGAGGAGAATATTCCATCTTTTTGATTTCCTTCAAAGATTCTAATTTTGCTTTTCATATTATACATTAAATCGAAAGTGGCAGATATCTCCATCTTGCATTAAATAGTCTTTTCCTTCTAAACGAGCTTTTCCTGCTTCTTTTACTTTTAATTCTGAGCCTAATTCTATTAAGTCTTCATATGATATTACTTCTGCTCTGATAAATCCTTTTTCAAAATCCGTGTGAATGATTCCAGCACATTCTTTGGCATTCATCCCTTTTCTAAAAGTCCAAGCACGCACTTCATCTTTTCCTACCGTAAAATATGTTGCTAATCCTAAGATATCATAGGTTGCTTTAATTAATTTGTCTAGTCCACTTCCATTTAATCCAAGCCCTTCTAACATTTCTTTTTTATCTTCTTCTTCTAATTCACTTAATTCTTCCTCAACCTTGGCGCATAGACTGACTACTTTAGCATTTTCTTTTTTTGCATATTCTTTTACTTTTTTTACATACTCATTATCATCACTACCTAATTCACTTTCCATAATATTAGCAAGGTAAATAATTGGTTTTTGGGTTAAAAAGCTATATGACTTAATAGTCTTTTTCTCTTCTTCAGAAAGTTCTAATTGTCTAATTGGTTTATTTTCTTCAAGGGCCTTTTTGCATTTTTCTAAAGTTTCTACTTCTAGTAAATCATCTTTGTCTTTGGTAGTCCTTGCTTTTTTTGATACTCTTTCTAATCGATTATTTATAATATCTAAATCTGCTATAGCAAGCTCTAGATTTATTGTTTCGATATCTCTAATTGGATCAATATTACCTTCTACATGAATAATTTTTCCATCATCAAAGCATCTTACCACTTCAACAATAGCATCGGTTTCTCTTATGTGTGATAGGAATTTATTTCCTAAACCTTCTCCTTTACTAGCTCCTTTTACTAATCCGGCTATATCAGTAAACTCATATGCTGTTGGTATAAATCTATTTGGCTCATACATTTCTTTTAATTTATCCATTCTTTCGTCTGGTACCGTTACTACTCCTACATTTGGTTCTATTGTTGCAAATGGATAATTTTCTGCTAAGATTTTTTGATTTGTGATTGCATTAAATAATGTTGATTTTCCTACATTTGGAAGTCCTACTATTCCTGCTGTTAAACTCATAATATCCCTCTTTTCTTTGTTTATTATATCATAAATTATTCGAAAAAGAAAAAATACCTTAATGGTATTAAACCATTTGAAAAATTTGATGTACCACTAATAACAAATAAGGCTGTTGGTTTGTTTATCAAATCTTTTAAGTTAATATCATTAATATTTCTATCAAAAATCATACTATTATAAGTAGTAATTTAGTTAATCTTAAAAATACTTTAGATTGCATTGAAAAATATCGTATTATTGTTCCTAGAAGAAGCAGCCTCAAATTATCTTTATTTAAATGAAAAAAGAATCATTTTACTATGATTCTTTTATAATGTTGGAAATACTCCCGGTCCAATTGGTAGACCTATAATGTACCACCCTACTACTAATAAGATCCATGTAACTGATATAATTAAAAAATATGGAGTAATTAATTGTAGGGATTTTCTGATTGTGTATGGTTTATCTTTTTGAAGATTGTATATATTTAGATATCCTATATAAATCACAAATGAAGCAAGTAAAGGCGTGTATCCTTTTGTCATTGAATCTCCAGCTCTTAGTATAATTTGAGCAAATTGAGGAGATAAATTTGATTGCATAAACATTGGAACTACAATTGGTGAGAATATCATCCATTTACTGGTTGGTGATGTTAATACTAAGTTTGAAATAGCAATTAAAAGCAGTGTAAATATAATTAAAGGAATTCCTGTTATACTTAAATGCTCTAGTAATGTTGCTAACCAGGCGGTTACAACCATACCAATATTACTTTTCCTAAATATTGCTATAAATTGTGATACTACAAATATTAATATCCAAATACTTCCTAGATTAGAAAATCTTTTACTAGCATTTTCTATAATATCTTTATCATTTTTTATTGATTTACTGCCTATTCCATAAGCAATTCCAGCTAGGATTAAGAATAATGATACTAAGTAAGAAAATCCGTCTTGAAAGTATGAATTTTCTCCAAATAATTGATTTACATATATTGTTTCTTTCATATCCAATAACATTCCTGAAAATGGGAGATTTGGAATTAAAGAATAGATAAATATGAATAATATGATGATTGAAATTACTAAAGCTGCTCGTAGTCCTCTTTTTTCATTCTTATCTTTTTCAATTTGTTTTTGTTCTTCTTCTTCTAAATTGATTATTCGATATTGTTCTGTTTTAGCAAATTCATCTTCTTTTTTATACTTTCCAATCTGTGGAGAAATTATTTTTTCAATAATAATGGTTCCTACTATAGATAAAATAATTGTTGCAGCTATAATAAAAATCAAATTAGAAGTAAGTGCTATATGAGCATTTTCATCTATTAAGAAAGCTGCATCTTTTGTGTATTGTATCAAAGATACTTCCATTGAGCCCACAAAAATTGATACTCCGTATCCAAAAGCTACTCCGCAAAATGCTGTTATAATTCCTAAGATAGGATTTCTTTTATTAATAAAATAAATTAGGGCTGCTAAAGGAATTAATATTGCATATCCTACTTCATTAATTAATGATGATACAGTGGAAAGAAAAATTACTAAAAATGTGAGAAATCCTTTTGATAATTTATTTAAGTGACGCCTTGTAAATGTCTCAATTAATCCTGTTCCTTCTGCTATAGTTACTCCTATTAATGATAATAATAACATTCCAAGTGGTCCAAAACTTAAAAAATTTCTTGTAGCATTACTGATTATATATTTTAATCCATCAAATGATAATAAGCTCTCTACTGTTAGCAGTGTTGGTTCTAGATCTTTGGTATTAACATTTACTGTATTATAAGTTGCTTGAGTTTCAAATGCACTGAAAATTCCACTTGCAATAATAGTCAGAATAATTAGAAATATAAATACAGTAACGGGATGAAAGTAAAATTTTTTCAGTTTTAATTTTCTAGTGTTTTTCATATCGTATTCCTTTCTATTTCACGATTTTTTTTAGTTTTTTATTAAAATCAATTCTTGGTATTAGTACTGTCCTACCGCAATTTATACATTTAATCTTAATATCTGCACCTACTCTAACAACTTCCCATTCATTTGCTCCACAAGGATGTTGTTTCTTCATTATAACAATTGATCCTAATTTATAATCTTTATTTTCCATTATGCACCTCTATCTGATTATATGGTATTTTGATTCCTGCTTTGTCAAAGGCTATTTTTATTTCTTTTCTTAACAATCTCTCTACTTTTGCCTGTTTCATAGGCTTTGTTTCGACTACAACTCTATATATAACTGCCGAATCTGATAAAGAGTTTACTCCCCATAATTCAATATCTTTCGTAGTTTCCGGTATTGTTCCATTTAATTTTTTAAATAAATCTTCAAATGTTTTTTCTATGATTTCCTCTTTACACTCATAAGCCACAGCAATATCTACTACTGCTAGAGAATTATTATCACTGTAATTAATAATATTATCCATATAATGATTTGCTATTATCTTTGTAGCTCCTTTATAATTACGAATTCTTGTTGTACGTAGTCCTATATATGTAACTTCTCCTTTAAAACCATCTATTTCTATAGTGTCCCCGACTTCATATTCTCCTTCGATAATAATAGAGAACCCTGCAATCAAATCTTTGGCTAAATCTTGTAATGCTAATCCAATTAATGCTGTTCCTATTCCTAATCCAGCTAATATAGATTTTACATTAACTCCATGAAGAGAAAGTATAGATAAAATGACTAAAACAATAATAATATATTTAAACAAATTAATAATTAGAGTACGAAAAGTATTTATTCTTTGAATCTGAGTAGTTTTTAATCCTTTCTTTCTATCTGTAGTTTTGATGATAACTCTTTTGATAATACGAAAAATTCCATATCCAATTATAATGTTTAAAATGGATAATACTACTATTTTTATATTAATTGTCTGACCAAATATATGAATCATATTATTTTTCCTCATCTAAATGCATATATTCTAATAATCGATTTAAATCATTTCCATTTACAAAACTAATTTCTATCTTATTTTTCCTGATTAAAACTTTTGTTCCTAATTTTTCACTTAATTCATTTTGTAGATAAGTATATTCATTTACTACTTTTTCTTTTGGCTTTTGAGGATTTGTTTTAATAATCTGTGGCTCTTGTGTTAATTTTTCTAATTCGCGTACACTGATACCTTCTTCTTTGATTTTATTTACTAACTCTTGCTGTTGCTTTTCGTTTTCTAATTTACTTAGTACTCTAGCATGTCCCATAGAAATATTTTTTTCATTTAATTCTTCTTGTATTTTATCTGGTAAGTTTAGTAAACCTAACATATTTGTAATATGACTTCTACTTTTTCCTAAACGTGCTGCTAGTTGTTCTTGTGTTAATGATAATGTCTCTTGTAACTTTTTATATGCTGTTGCTTCTTCAATAGCACTTAAATCTTCTCTTTGTAGATTTTCTAATAATGCTATTTCCATCATTTGTGTATCATTAAAGTCTCTAATAATCGCAGGTATCTCCTTTAATCCAGCTAGTTGTGATGCTTTTACTCTCCTTTCTCCAGCTATTATTTCATATCCTTTTATTGATTTTTTAACAATAATTGGTTGAAAAACGCCATGTTCTTTGATGGAACTTGCTAATTCATTTAAAGCTTCTTCATTAAATACTTTCCTTGGTTGATAGGGATTGCTTCTCAATTCAGCAATTTTAATCATAGTGATTTCTTCTTTTGGTGTTTCATTGACTATTTTTTCTTCTACAGCACTATAATCTAATACTTCGCTGCTAAATAATTCTTCTAATCCTTTTCCAAGTGCTCTTCTTTTTGGAATTCCACTTTCGGTTACTTCATTATTTGTTTCCATTTCTTTCAATCACTTCCTTTGCTAGATTGATATATGCTTCAGATCCTCTACTCTTTGGATCATATGCAACGATTGGTTCTCCATGTGATGGTGCTTCTGTTAGACGAACTAATCGTGGAATAATTGTGTTATAAACTTTTTCTTTAAAAAACTTTCGTATATCCTCCACTACTTCAAATCCTAGATTCGTTCTAGAGTCTAACATTGTTAATAAAACTCCTTCAATGTCTAATGTTGGATTTAAACTTTTTTGTGCTAACATAATTGTTTTTAATAATTGTGTTATTCCTTCTAAGGCAAAGAATTCACATTGAACTGGTATTATTACAGAATTAGATGCTGTTAACGCATTGGTTGTAATCACTCCAAGAGATGGAGGACAATCAATGATGATATAGTCAAAACTGTCTCTTATATCCATTAATCTTAATTTTAATTGTTCTCCCTTTTGAAATCCTACTTCTGTTCTACTTTTTTCTGTTAATTCTATATCTAATCCAGCTAAATTTATTGTTGCTGGAATCACATATAGATTTTTATATTTTGTTTTTATCATGGCTTCTGTAATATTACATTCACCAATTAATACATCATATATACTTCTTTCTATCTCTCCTTTATTAATTCCCACACCAGTAGTTGTATTTCCTTGAGGATCTAAGTCTATTAATAATACTTTTTTACCTAATACTGCTAATGATGCTGAAAGATTGATGCTGGTTGTAGTTTTTCCTACACCACCTTTTTGATTTACTAATGATATAACCTTTCCCATCTAATCACCCATTTTCCATTTTCTTTTTTATTGTATCAAATAAACGATTTTTTTGAAATGATTTTCGACAAAAAAAGTAGACTTTTTCAGTTTATCTACTTTTATATTTGAGTCTTATCTATTTTGATAATGATTTGATAAGATTTTTCAAAGTCCATTTCATCTGTTCCTACCGTAATTCCATGGCTTTCTAAATCTTTTACTAGCTCTCTAATTTTACTTGTTGCTTCTTCTATCGTATATTTATCTGAATTACTACCTATTGAAGAATTTATTTCAAATCTTTTATCTTCTTGGATTGGATTTATTAAGTTATTATCCATTGGGTTTACTGTATCCATAGGATTTACTATACTAGATGGTAATTCGATAGAAGATAAATCTGATGTTTGAAAATAATCAGAGGACTGATTTATTACGTCATCTACTGGATCTGTTTTTACTATTTTTTCAGCTGGTGTTATGAAATCAGTGGATGGTACTGATGAAGTTGGATTTCCTAGATTTAATAAACTATCTAAGGCTGCTCCTCCTGTATCAGTATTAATATCTGATGTATTTTCTTTTACACTATTTATATCAATCGAAGTAACAGAACTTGGAATATCTAGATTTTTTTCATCCTCTTCTTCGTCTTCCTCATCTTTTCCTATTTCTCCATAATTTATAAATTTACCCATTGGCATGTCCTCTCCATCTGGCGGAGCAATTGTCACTTTTCCATAATTTGAATTATCTTCTGGTAATTCGGCAGTTGGAATTAGTGGATTGCTGTTTACAAATGCACTTACAGAAGCTTCTTGTGTCTCCTGAGGTGCTGTAAAAGTTTGATTTTCTTTTGGTTCTTTAGGATATAGTTGTTTGATTTCATCCTCTAAATTACGTACACTCATCTTTGTTTCTATTACTTTTTTTACCATTTCTTTTTGTTTTTCTGCATCAGGTATATTTAGTAATGATCTTGCGTGTCTTTCCGATATTTGTTCCTTTAATAATGCTTCTTGAATGGTATCAGGTAAAGATAATAGTCTAATTTTATTAGCCACCGCAGATTGACTTTTACCCATTGTTTTAGCTAACTCTTCTTGCGTCATTTGATCTAATTCTAAGATTTTTTGATATGTTCTAGCTTCTTCTATTGGATTTAAATTTTTTCTTTGTAAGTTTTCTAATAAGGCTACTTTAGAGCTTTCTTTATCATCTAAATCTCTAATGATAGCTGGAATTTTTGTTAATCCTGCTAAAGCTGATGCTTTGTATCTTCTTTCTCCAGCAATTATTTCATATTTTCCATTTACATTTCTAACAATGATGGGTTGAATTACTCCGTGTTCCTTGATAGAGACTGCTAATTCTTTTAATGCTCTTTCGTCAAATACTTCTCTAGGTTGGAATCTATTAGGAATAATATCATCTAAGTATAATTGTACTACTTCATCTTTATCATCTGGAAACATTGCAATCCCTCACTTCTTTTTATTCTTTTATTTATCCTATATTATCATTATAATTGATTTTTTATATTCTTTCAACTAATTTTTACGAAAAAAAGTATGTATTTTTTACATACTTTCTCATTATTTCATTACAATTAGACTTCTTTTACTATTTTCAATAGGTAGAAAAAAGCTTTCTATTTTTACAATTTTATATTTTTTATTTAATTTTCTTTTTACTTTTTCTGATAATTCAGATTCAATATTCCCTTTCATTGCAATAAAGTATCCTTCTTTTGATACTAAGTGCATTGTATAAGTTACTAATTTTTCTATATTAGCTACTGCTCTAGATGTAACTACATCAAATTTTCCTTGATAATCTTCTCCTCTGATATGAACGGCTTCTATTTCTTCTAAGTGTAATTCTTTTATTACTTCCTTTAAATAATTTATCCTTTTTTGAAGAGAGTCAATTAATGTTACTTTCAAATGAGGAAACATTATTTTTAATACAATTCCTGGAAAACCTGCTCCCGTACCTACATCACATAAAGTATCAATTTGACTAAAATCTACTACTTTGACAATTGTTAAACTATCATAAAAATGTTTTAAATAAACATCTTTTTTATCTATTATTCTAGTTAAATTTATTTTTTTGTTCCATTCTTTTAGTAGTTGGTAAAACTTCTCTAATTGTGTTAATTGCTCATCTGTAGGATTCACTCCTAGATCTTTTACATATTTTATAAATTCTTCTTTATTCATTTTTGCTATACTCCTTCTTTAAATATACGGAAAGAATGGATATATCAGAAGGATTTACTCCACTAATTCTAATAGCTTGGGCTATTGTTGTTGGTCTTACTTCTTTTAATTTTTGTCTTGCTTCACTTGCTATATTTTTTATTTTATCGTAGTCTATGTCTTTTGGAATTTGTTTTTTTTCTAATTTGATTAGTTTTTCTGCTTCTTTATAAGATTTTTTAATATAGCCTTCATATTTTAAATAGATTTCTACTTGTTCTTTTATTTCTTCTCTGTATGGAAATTCTATAAAGTTTTCTAAAAAAGAGACTGTTATTTCTGGACGACGTAGTAGTTGTTCTAAGGTCATTGTGGATGTTGGAAGTGGAATATTTTTTTCATGAAATATTTTCTCTACTTCTTTTGTTATCTTTAATTTTTTTTCTCCTAACCAAGATAGACAATCTTTTATACCTTGTTCCTTTTGATTTAATCTTTCTAGTTGTTCTTCATTAATTAATCCTACTTCATAACCATATCTTCTTAATCTTTGATCTGCATTATCACTTCTTAATAATAATCTAAATTCTGCTCGACTTGTTAACAATCTATAAGGATCTCTGATTCCTTTTGTTATAAGGTCATCTATTAATACTCCAATGTAGGCTTCATTTCTTTTTAATATTAGAGGTTCTTTTCCTTCTAGTTTTAAAGATGCGTTAATTCCTGCCATTAATCCTTGACATGCTGCTTCTTCATAACCACTGGTTCCATTAATTTGTCCTGCTGTAAATAAGTTATTTAAAATTTTTGTCTCTAATGATGCATTTAATTGAGTTGGATAAATTGCATCATATTCTATTGCATATCCATATTTTATTATTTTAGCATTTTCAAATCCTGGTAAGCTATGAACCATTAATTCTTGTATTTCAGGGGGCATTGATGTTGAAAAACCTTGAAGATACATATCGTCATAATATTTACTTTCTGGTTCAATAAATAATTGATGTCTTTCTTTATCTGCAAATCTTACTACTTTATCTTCTATAGATGGACAATATCTAGGACCAATACCTTCAATATCATCTAGAGCTCCATACATGGATGATTTATTTAGATTTTCTCTTATTATTCTATGAGTTTCTTCTGTTGTATAAGTTAAGTGACAAGGTATTTGTTCTTCTATTTTATATTGTGGTTCTAGGTCAAAACTAAATGTTAAGTACTTATCATCACCTGGTTCTATTCTTGTTTTTGAGAAATCTATTGTTTTTCTATCAATTCTTTGAGGAGTTCCCGTTTTTAATCTTTTTATTTCAAATCCATATTCTTTTAATTTATCACTTAGATGAAGTGATGGTTTTTCTCCATGTGGACCTTGTCTAGTTCTCGTGGCGCCTACTAAGATATCTGCCTTTAAATATGTTCCTGTAGTTAAAATAACGATTTTTGATTGAATTTGTTCTCCATCTTCTAGAATTATTCCTTTTACTGTATTATTATCAACTATTAAATCTTCAACCATTGCCTCTTTTATTTCTAAATTATCTAGTGAATTTAGTGTATTTAACATTTCTTTTGGATATGCTACTTTATCTCCTTGTGCACGTAGGGATTGTACTGCTGGACCTTTGGCAGAATTTAACATTTTAATCTGAAGATGTGTTTTATCGGCAATTTTCCCCATGATTCCGCCTAAAGCATCTATTTCACGTACTACTATTCCTTTGGCACTTCCTCCAATATGAGGATTACATGGCATATCTGCAATATTTTTAATATTTCCAGTTACTAATAAAGTTTTATGTCCTTTGAATGAAGACGCATAAGCTGCTTCACATCCGGCATGGCCTCCCCCTACTACTATAATGTCGTACATGTTATTCACCTTCTTTATTGTTTCTTTTGATACTCTTATTCTACTAAATTGCCACTTGTTTCTTTTTTTAAAGCATTTTGATTATCAATGTTTTCTTGTTTAGATAATTCCATAATATATAATATAAATTCATAGATATATATTAATATTATATTCGTAATGAAAACTAGAACCATATTCAAACATTCTAATATCATTGCTTTATTTTTTTGTCGAAGAAGAAAACATATTACAATAGATATAATCGATAGATATAATACTTAACAAACTAAATATTTTATTCATAACATTATATATTATGTTTTTTTCATTTTTCAATAATGTTGTCAATAAAAATAACATAATTATAGTAAGGGCTACATAATTATCTCTACTTTCCTAAACAAAACCTTGAAAACATTTCATCTAGTAATTCTTCTTCATATGTTGATCCATTAATTGTACCTAATTCTTCCCATATGTTTTTGATATCTAATTCTATCATATCAATTGGCAAATTATCTTTTAGACTTTGTTCAATCTCTTCTACTCTTTTTAAACATTTTTTTAGAATACTAATACTTCGTGAATTACTTAAGTATGTTGGATCCTTTGTTTCTATTTCATCAATATTAAACATTTCAACTATTTTATTTTTTAATTCTTCTATTCCTTTATTCTCAATAATACTTAAGTCAATTATTCTTGATTGATTAATCTTTAATTCATTTCTATCAAATTTTGATTCTAAATCATTTTTATTGATTAAGATAAGATAATTCTTATTTTTTATTTTACTTAATAATTCTTTTATATCTTGAGTTAATTCTTCATTATTATTAATCATAAATAATACTAAATCTGATTCATCCATGATTTTTAAGCTTTTCTCTACTCCTATTGCTTCTATTTTATCTTCTGTATCTCTAATACCAGCAGTATCTATCATATTTAATATTATTCCATTGATTGATATTTGCCCTTCTACTATGTCACGTGTTGTTCCGGCAATATCTGTCACAATGGCTTTATCTTCTTCTAATAAGGCATTTAAAAGTGAACTTTTTCCGACATTTGGTCTTCCAATTATAGAAGTTTTTATTCCTTCTTTGATTATTTTACCATTTTGGGATTCTTTTAATATTTTATTAATTTTTGTTTTTAAATTTGTTATTTTGGGAATTAATAAATCATTTGTAATGACATCTACATCATCATATTCTGGATAGTCTATATTTACATTAATATTACTAATAATTTGAACCATATCACTTCTTAATTCATTTATTAAATTAGAAGTTTTTCCTCCTATTTGATTGGCAGCCATTTTTCTTTGTGTATCTGTTTTGGAATCAATCATATCCATTACAGCTTCTGCTTCGAGTAAATCTATTCTTCCATTTAAAAATGCCCTTTTTGTAAACTCTCCTGGTTCTGCCATACGACATCCATTTTCTAATAATAGTTCTAATACTCGATTTGTTGGGGCAATTCCACCGTGAGTATTAATTTCTACTGTGTCTTCTGCTGTAAAAGTTTTAGGAGCTCTCATAATGGATACTAATACTTCATCTATTACTTCATTATTATCTATTATATGCCCATAATTTATGGTATGAGATTCTACTTTTGTAAGATCTTTTCCTTGAAATATTTTATTCACAATTTTTATAGAATCTTCACCACTCACTCTTATAATAGCAATAGCCCCTACTCCTTGACTGGTAGCAATGGCACAAATAGTATCATTCACAGTATCCCTCCTTTTGTCTGCATTATTATAGCACATTTATTAAAAATATCCATATATTTCTACTCCATAATTTCCCATATTATTATAATTTTATCAAACTTATCTTATTATCTTATACAAAAAGAATATTATTTCTTGTAAAAAGTGTAAAACTATTTATTATTCAATATTTACGTTATAATAGATTTTGTTTGTATCCCTGATCCTTTTTGGTTGTTGGAAATAGGCTGTTAGGTGGCAAGATTCTAATATTGGCGTCCCCATCGTGGTCTATTTTTCTGGATAAATCAGATGTTCTAAGCAACTCTTGCCTTTGAGGGAGTATTAGACATCTGATTTTTTTCTATTTCATAAAAAATATTGTATGAACATGGAGTAACACCATCACTTACTGTTTTAGCAACATTCGCAATAGTGTCCAAGTTTATAAAGGTTTTGTTGGAATTAATTTCTATTATTATTTAGTTGGTATTCAGCTATGCACTTTAATTGAAAGTTTGTTAGTGTTACTAACTTGTGTTGAAAAAAAAGAAGATTATTCATCTTCTACTTGTTCTTCCTTTTTCTCCTCTTTTGGTTTTACAACAACATAACGATTTGGTTCTTCTCCTTCACTTTCCGTATATACACCTTTAAAATTCGTTAACGCATTGTGAATAATTCTTCTTTCATAAGAATTCATTGAATCCATTTTCGCTTCAATTTTTGTATTTCTTACTTCTCTTGCTACTCTTTTGGCAAGTCTTTCTAAAGATTGCTCTCTTTTTTCTTTGTATTCATTTACATCAATAATAAACTTAAAGTTTTTACCAAGCTCTTTATTTAAGTATCCACTTACAATAAGAGATAATGCTTTTAGATTTTTTCCATTTTTTCCTATTAATAGTGCATCATTATCTGAAAAAATAATATATTTTGGAACAGAGTCTTTGTTTTTTATTTCTATATTCACTGTATATCCCATTGTCTTTAAAATATCGATTAGGTAATCCTTTATTCCTTTTACTACCTCTCTTTTTTCGATTACTTCAATTTCAACTTTTTTACTCTTGAATAAACCACCTTTGGTACTTTCTACTTCTCTAATTAATAGATTCTCTTCAACCTCTTGTAATTCTTCTTTGGCCATTTGAATGGCATCTTCCTTTGTTTTTCCACTAAACTTTCGCTTTTCCATGTACTTCTTTACTCCTTTTCACTACATAATTTTGAATTATTGTAAATAAATTGGATGTTACCCAATAAATTCCTAAGCCAGTAGGCATAAACATTGCTGTAACTACAATCATTGTTGACATCATCATCGGCATCATTTTCATAGTAGGATCTTCCATATTACCAGTTACATTCATCTTAAATGAGAAGAATGTTGTTGCGGCTATAATAACCATCAATATTATATAAGCATAAAATGTTGTAGTTGATATTCCAACAGATGGAGTGGTACCAAGTTGTAGACCTAAGAATTTATCTTCAAATATTACTGGTATTCTTTGAACAGCTTCAAAAAATGCGATAAAAATTGGTAATTGTAACATAGCAAATAGACATCCTGACATTGGATTAATATTATACTTTTTATAAACTGCCATCATTTCTTGATTTTGTCGAATCATAGATTCTTGATCTTGTTTATTTTCATATTTTTTTTGAATTCTGTTTAATTCTGGTTGAGCTTTCTTGAGAATCTCTGATTGCATTGCTGTTTTTTTTGTAATCGGAAAAGCAATTAGTCGAATTATTAAACTGATTGTGATAACCGATATACCATAATTACCAATTGCTCGTCCTAATTGTATTAATATATAGGCTAATGGTTTTACAAATATGCTTGTCCATAGACCTTCATATTTTCCTGATGTAATTTTGAAATCTCTACATTCTGGTAATTTATCAATTTTTACTTTATTTTTTTTATATATTTCTGCAGTAGTTTTGTTGGTAGGTTTACATAATATGTTTTCGGTTAGTGTCTGACCAGTTTTCTCATTCTTTACTGCTTTATTTTTACTATCAGTCAGTGTCTTTGTACATCCTGTTGTTATTAACAACAAGAAAATGATTATTATGATTTTATATTTCTTTTTTTTCTCTGAATTCATTTCTATTCCCTTTCTTTTTTTTCTTCAATATTAAAGCAATAAATTCTTTTTCCAAGATTTCATATGATTTTCCAATTGCTTCTTTCCTTACTATTATAATATAATCTCGCCCATTAATATATAGTTTTCTGTAATTATCAATAATGGAACGTATTTTTCTTTTATAATTATTGCGGAAAACAGCATTTCCTAATTTTTTACTTACTGAAATTCCAAATCGATCATATGGCAAATTATTATCTTTATAATATATAATATAATATTTGTTTTTTATGCAAACACCTTTTTTTATAATTTCATCGAATTGATAATTTTTCTTTACTATATATAATTTTCTCATAATTTTATTCATCCCTTTTTAGTAAAAAACCACTGTTTTAGCAGCGGTATTTTATTTGCAAAGACTTTTGCGTCCTTTACGACGACGACGATTTAAAATATTAGTTTTTTTACGTGCAAAAAAACCTAATTTTTTTGATTTTTTTCGATTATTTGGTTGATATGTTCTTTTCATTCTTCCACCTCCAGACATAAATCTACATTATTATAATAATAATCTATTGAATTTGTCAAATAAAACTTTATTTTAACTATTATTTTATTTTTCCACTTTTTCCACATTATTGTTTAAAACTTTTTTTTCTTTGTTAAATTTTATATTGTGGAAATTGGGGAAAACTTAGGATTTCTTTTAATTTCAATGAAATCTTTTGTGAATAATTATGTGGAATGATAGTGGATTATTTTATTTTGTTTTTTTTGATGTGCATTATTTTGTTGAAAATTGTCTATTTACTATTTTTTCTTTCATTTTATGTGTGATTAATTCTATTTATTACGAGAGGAAATTAATAGAAAAAATTTTTAATAAAAATTGGTTCCTTTTTTTAATAAATTGGGGTAGAATAAATGTTGTCAAATGATTCTTGTGGGGAGATGGTCGAATGAATGTAGATATTTTATGGTCTAATATATTAAATCAGATCAAAGACGAATTATCTTCCATTTCCTATGATACTTGGTTTGCTGATACTAAGTTATATAAACTAGAGAATGAAAAAGCTTATATTATTGTTCCAATGCAGATTCATAAAAGACATTTAGTAGATAACTATTCCAATTTTATTCAATCAAAATTATCAAGTATGACTGGAGGTAATTATGAATTACAATTGTTACTACAGGAAGAGATTGAAAAAGAAGAAAAAAAGGAATTAAAACAGAAAGAAATTGTACATTTACAAGAGCATACATCAGAAAATATTCATTCTAATTTAATGAAAAAATATACTTTTGAGAACTTTATTGTAGGAAATAGTAATAAATTTGCTCATGCAGCTGCACTTAGTGTCGCTGAAAATCCTGGGAATATGTATAATCCATTATTTTTATATGGTAATAGTGGGTTAGGTAAAACACATTTAATGCATGCGATTGGTAATTATATTGTTCAAAATACTACAAAAAAAGTATTATACGTTACAAGTGAGCAGTTTAAAGATGATTATATAAAAGCAAATCGTAAAGATGAAAGTGGAACTAATTTTAATTATGTTGATTTTTTTAAAGATAAGTATAGAAATATTGATGTTTTATTGATTGATGATATTCAATTTTTAGGCGGAGCATCTAAGTCGCAAGAAGAATTTTTTCATACTTTTAATAATCTATATAATGATAGTAAACAAATTATTATTTCATCAGATCGTTCCCCAAATGACTTAAAGCTTTTAGAAGATCGGTTGCGAACACGATTTAATTGGGGATTGCAAGTTAATATTTATCCTCCAGATTTTGCTTTAAAAAAAGAAATATTAAAGAAAAAAATTATTGCTGGAGATATTACAGAAGATATTCCCGATGATGTTATAGAGTATATTGCCAATAATATTGGTCCAGATGTACGACAATTGGAGGGCTCTATTAATCGGTTACTTGCATATTCCGCAACATGGGGTGGAAAGAAAATTGACTTAGATCTAGCCATTGAAGCATTACCAGATTATGTTAGTAAAGGAATGGGTGAAAAAAACGATATTCATCGAATTCAGAGAATTGTTTCTGAATATTTTCAAATATCTGTCGAAGATATTCGTAGTAAAAAAAGAAGTTCTAATATTTCGTTTCCACGACAAATTGCTATGTACTTATGTAGAACTCTCACAAGTGAGTCATTTCCTAAAATAGCTATTGAATTTGGGGGTAAAGATCATTCTACGGTAATGTATTCCGTTGAAAAGATTGAAAATGAAATTAGAATAAATAAGGATCTAGCAAATATTATTGAAAAATTAAAAAAAGATATAGGGGTTGTGTAAATATGTGAATTATTCATAAATAATCCACAATAATTTTGGAAAAAAATATATGAAATACAAGGGAAAAATTTAATTTTTAACTTTTTCCACAGCAATAATAGAAATAATAAAAAGAAAGAAGGTAATATATATGAAATTTACAATAAAGAAAGAATTATTATTAGAGGCATTAAGTAAGGTATCAAAAGCTATTTCAACTAAGAATTTAATTCCTGTTTTAGCTGGAATTAAGTTTGAATTAAAAAAGAAGAAATTGACATTAACAGCTAGTGATAATGATATTACTATACAGACAGTAATTGATTCTAAAGATGATGATTTTAAAATTGAAAGTGAAGGTAGTATTATTATTCAAGGAAAATATGTTTTAGACATTGTTAGAAAATTACCAGAAGAGTATATTAATATAGAAGTTATTGATGATTTAAAAATTCTTATTTATACTGATAATAGTGAATTTAATTTAAATGGTATTAGTGAAAGTGAGTATCCTAATATTGGGCTAGAAGAAAGTAAGAAAAAAGTTGATATTGATGTAAAAACTTTAAAAAATATAGTCTATCAAACTGCTTTTGCTTCTTCTAATGAAGAAAGTAAGCCAGTTTTAACAGGTATTAATTTTAATATAGTAGGGGATATTTTAGAATGTAATTCTACAGATTCTTATCGTTTAGCTCGTAAAATTATTCATCTAGATAAATCTAGTGAAGAAAATTATAATATTGTTATTCCTAGTCATAATTTAATGGAATTTACAAAAATATTGGGAGAAGATGATGATGTAGTTGAATTACATGTATTTAATAATAAAATCTTGTTTAAAACAGGTAATTTAAAGTTTGAATCTAGACTTATTAATGGTACTTATCCTAATACTTCTAATTTGTTACCAGAAGATTCTTTATTAACTGTTCATACTAATTTAAATGATTTTTATAATGTTATAGATCGTGTTAGTATTTTAACTAGTGATAAAGAGAAAAATATTGTTACATTGGAAACAAATGGTAATACTTTAATATTAAAGAGTAGCTCTGTAGAAATCGGAAGAGTAGAAGAAAAGATGCAGATTGAAAAAGATAAAGAAGAAGATATTAAGATTTCATTTAGTGCAAAATATATGATGGAAGCTTTAAAAAGTTTTTCAACAGAACATGTGGATTTACATTTTGTTGGAGAAATTAAACCTATATTAATTAAATCAGAAGAAGATGAAAGTCTTACTCAATTGGTTTTACCAATTCGTACATATTAAAAGATTTTTATCTTTTTTTTTGGAAAAAAAATTAAATATTGCGTATTATATAGATAAAATAAGAATTTTAGACAAAATGTGACAAAATTCGATTTATCATTATGATATAACATTTGTGAAAAGCAATTATTTGTTTTTCAAAAGGGGGATAAAAAGTTGAATTATGAGATTAGTAAAGGTACATTAGCTGTTGTACCAAATGAGTTTGAAAAGAGTATTGTCTATGAAGACGAGGAAAAGTATTTTGTAGATCAGTCTCCATTTCAAATAATGGAAGAAAGTTGTAAATATTTTGGAAGTACATATGAGGGAAGAAAAATAGGTGCAAAAGAAATCTTAGGAGCAGAATATAAAGTACCAATTGTAGTAGAGGATAGTAATAATTTAATTGTCTTTCCTACTACTTCACCGTCTTCTAATGGATGTGTTTGGATTTCTTTAAAAAGAGTAAAAAAAATAGAAAAAATTACTTCTAATCAAACAAGAGTAATATTTGATAATAACATTGAAATCGTAGTAGATTGTTCTTTTCGTACTTTAGAAAATCAATTGTCTAGAGCATCACGTTTAGATTTAATTCTAAGAAATCATAAAAATAGTTAATTTTAACTATTTTTTTAGTGTAATAAATGGCTTATTATGATATAATACATTTATATGTATAGGAATACCATATTGGGGATAGGTGAAGCGTATGTGTCTTTTAAGCGGCTTTAAATGAGAATTAGTAAAATAAAACTTGTTGGGTTTCGGAATTATTTAAATACAAGCATTACTTTTGGAAAAGGTATGAATCTTTTTATAGGAGATAATGCTCAAGGAAAAACAAATATTTTAGAAGCGATAACTATACTAGCTTTAACAAAATCACATCGTATAGGTGTTAGTCCTAACATTATTATGTTTGGTAAGAATAAGTGTAGGGTGGAAGGAGTTATCAGAAAAGACAGAATTATTTCTAAATTAGGAATTGAATTAACAGATGATAATAAAAAATTATTTGTGAATAAAACTGAAATACGTAGAGTAGCAGACTATATCTCACATTTAAATGTTATTGTATTTACTCCAGATGATTTAGAAATTGTTAAAGGGTCACCGAGTATACGTAGGAATTTATTAAATATTGAATTGTCACAAATTTCTAGGGAATATCTAAAAAATTATAATGAATATAATAAGTTATTAAAAACTAGAAATGAATATTTAAAGATCTTATTTCAGAATAATATTGCTGATCAAACTTATTTAGATATTATTACTGATAAATTGATAGAAAGAGCAATATTTATTTATCAAAAGAGAAAAGAATATATTGATTTTATCAATTTATCTATTAATCATTTTTATCATGATATTTCTGGTGATAAAGAAATATTAGTAAAATATTTACCCAATATTGATTTTGATAATTATGAATATGAAACTATTCGTAAGAAAATGAAACATATTTATAAAAAAAATTATATGAAGGAACTTAATTATGGTATGACTATATATGGTCCTCATAGAGATGATTTTTTATTTGAATATCAAGGAAATGATTTAAAATATTTTGGATCTCAAGGACAACAAAAATTATCTGTATTGTCTTTTAAATTGGCTGAAATAGCTATTTTTAAAGATTTTTGTGGTACAGAACCGGTTTTATTATTAGATGATATTTTTAGTGAATTAGATATCAAGAAAAGAAATCGATTATTGAAAATAATACATCTTGATGATATTCAAAGTATTATTACAACTACTGATATTAGAAATATTCAAAAAAAATATTTAGAAAATGCATTTGTATTTTATGTAAAAGATGGGAATGTAGAAAGAAAGTAGGGATGTTAGATGAATGAAGAAAAAATTGAACAAGAATATGATTCATCCGCAATTCAAGTATTAGAAGGATTAGAAGCAGTTAGAAAGAGACCAGGTATGTATATTGGTAGTACTAGTTCTCGTGGGCTTCATCATTTGGTTTGGGAGATTGTGGATAATGCTATTGATGAGGCATTAGCTGGTTATTGTACACATATTGAGGTTACTATTTGTAAAGATAATAGTATTATTGTAAAAGATGATGGAAGGGGAATACCTGTTGATATTCATCCAAAAACTGGAAAAAGTACTGTCGAGACGGTTTATACAGTATTGCATGCTGGTGGTAAATTTGGTGGAGGAGGATACAAAGTATCTGGTGGACTTCATGGTGTTGGTGCTAGTGTTGTTAATGCTTTATCTGATTGGTTAGAAGTTAAAGTATATAAAAATGGAAATGTTTATTATCAAAGATATAGCCATGGAGGACATCCTGATGATGATTTAAAAGTTATCGATCAATGTGATGAAGATCGTACTGGAACAACAGTTCATTTTTTACCAGATGATGAAATATTTACTGAAACTACTGTATATGATTATGAAATATTACGAACTCGTTTGAAAGAGCTTGCTTTTTTAAATAAAGGTTTAAGAATTTCTTTGTTTGATGATAGAGAAGCAGATAAAAAAGACTCTTTCCACTATGAGGGTGGATTAGTTGAATATGTTGCTATGCTTAATAAAAATAAAGGACCTATTCATGATACTATTATTAATGTGGAAGGGGAAGAAAATGATATTAAAGTAGAAGTAGCATTACAATATAATGAAACTTATAATTCTAGTATCTATTCTTTTGTTAATAACATAACTACTCCTGAAGGTGGAACTCATGAAGATGGAGTTCGTAGAGCTTTAACTAGAATTTTGAATAAATATGCTACAACTAATAATCTATTAAAAGAAAAAGATGACCCTCTAACTGGTGATGATGTTCGTGAGGGAATTACGATGATTGTTTCTATAAAACATCCAAATCCTCAATTTGAAGGTCAAACAAAGACAAAGCTTGGAAATAGTGAGGTTCGTGGTATTGCTGATAAAATATTTTCAGAGGCATTTGAGAGATTTTTATTAGAAAATCCAGATGAAGCAAGAATTATTATTGATAAATCAATGACTGCTAGTAGAGCAAGAGTGGCAGCGAAGAAAGCAAGGGAATTAACTCGCCGAAAAGGTGATTTGGATATTACTAATTTTTATGGAAAATTATCTGATTGTAAAAGTAAAGATGCGACTGTCAGTGAAATTTTCCTAGTCGAGGGTGATTCTGCAGGAGGATCTGCTATCAAAGGAAGAGATTCTATGACGCAAGCTATTTTACCTTTGCGTGGAAAAATATTAAATGTTGAAAAGGCTAGACTTGACCGTGCACTAGGAAATGAAGAAATTCGTACGATAATAACAGCTTTTGGAACTGGAATAGGGGAAGAGTTTGATTTATCTAAATTACGTTATCATAAAATTATTATTATGACTGATGCTGATGTTGATGGTAGTCATATTCGTGTTTTATTATTAACCTTATTCTATCGCTTTTTTAGACCTATTGTTGAAGCTGGACATGTTTATGCTGCTCAACCACCTTTATTTTGTATTAAACATGGAAAGACCATTAAATATGTTTTGAATGAAGAAGAAAGAGATGAATATTTGGCTAATTTGAATCCTAACACCAAGTATGATATTGCTCGTATGAAAGGTCTTGGAGAAATGGATGCTGAAGAGTTAAATGAAACAACAATGGATATTAATAAAAGAGTTCTACGTCAAATAACTGTTGATGATGCTATTGCAGCAGATGAAGTATTCTCTAAATTGATGGGTGAGGAAGTAGAACCTCGTCGTGAATTTATTGAAACAAATGCTACTTATGTAGAAAATTTGGATATATAGGAGGGTTTGAAAATGGATAGATTAGAAAAAAATAATATTGTGCAAGAAGTAAAAGATTCGTTTTTAGAGTATTCCATGAGTGTTATTGTGGCACGTGCTCTTCCTGATTTGCGTGATGGATTAAAGCCTGTACATAGACGTATTTTGTACTCTATGTATGAATCTGGCTATACTCCAGATAAACCTCATAAAAAAAGTGCAAGAATTGTTGGGGATGTAATGGGAAAATATCATCCTCATGGTGATTCTTCTATTTATGAGGCAATGGTAAGAATGGCTCAGGACTTTTCATATCGATATATGTTAGTAGATGGACATGGAAACTTTGGAAATATTGAAGGTTATGGAGCAGCTGCCATGCGTTATACGGAATCTAGACTTGCTAAGATATCATTGGAATTACTTCGTAATATCAATAAAGATACTGTTAATTTTGTTCCTAATTTTGATGAAAGTGAAAGAGAACCAGAAGTTTTACCTTCACGTTTTCCTAACATTTTAGTGAATGGAACAACAGGTATTGCGGTTGGTATGGCTACGAATATTCCTCCTCATAATTTAGGAGAAGTAATTGATGGATGTGTTGCTTATATTGATAATCCTGAAATTGAATTAGATGAATTAATGCAATATATTAAAGGACCAGACTTTCCTACAGGTGCTATTATTTTAGGAAATAGTGGAATTAGAAAGGCATATGAAACAGGTAGGGGAAGTATTACAATTCGAAGTAAAGCAACTATTGAGGAAGAACACGGTAGACAACAAATTATTATTGATGAAGTACCATATGGTGTAAATACATTAGAATTAAAAAATAAAGTTGCAGAACTTGTTCATAATAAAACAATTGAAGGTATTGCTGATTATCATTCTGATTTAAAAAATGGTATTAAAATTACCATTACTTTAAAAAGAGATGCTAATGCTCAGGTAGTATTAAATAAACTTTATAAACATACTTCATTTCAAACTACCTATGGAATTATATTCTTGATGTTAGATCAAGGTGTACCAAAGACTTTAGGATTAAAAGATATTATTTCTAAATATATTGAATATCAAAAAGAGGTTATTATTCGTCGTACTAAGTTTGATTTGGATGTTGCGGAAAAAAGAGTTCATATATTAGAAGGATTAAAAATTGCTTTAGATAATATTGATGCTGTTATTAAAGTAATTCGTGGATCTAATTCTGATGATGAAGCACGTACTGGATTGATGGAAGGGTTCAAATTAACGGAAATCCAAGCTAATGCAATCTTAGAAATGAGATTACGCCGTTTAACGGGCTTAGAGCGTGAAAAGATTGAAAATGAATTAAATGATTTATTAAAAACAATTGCTGACTTAAAAGCTATTTTAGCTAGTGATGAGAAGATATTAGAGGTCATTAAGAATGAATTGTTAGAAATTAAGCAAAAATATGGTGATGAAAGACGTACTAATATTGATATGACGGCAATTGAATATATTGAAGATGAATCTTTGATTCCAGAAGAGGATGTTATTATTAACTTAACGAAGAAAGGATATATTAAGAGACTTAGAACTGATACATATAAAACTCAAAATAGAGGTGGAGTTGGTATCAAAGGAATGTCCACGAATGAAGAAGATTTTGTTGAACATTTAATTACTATGAATACTCATGATTTTATATTATTCTTTTCTAATCGTGGTAGAGTTTATCGTATGAAGGGTTATGAAATTCCTGAATTTTCAAGACAATCAAAAGGATTACCAATCATTAATTTATTACCACTTGAAAAAGATGAGAACATAAGTTCGATAATTAGTATAAAACGTAATGATGATTTTACTAAATATTTAATGTTTGCAACTAAAAATGGTATTGTTAAACGTACACCTATTGAAGAATTTGATAATATTCGAAAGGGTGGGAAAATTGCTATTGTTTTAAAAGAAAATGATGAGTTAATCAGTGTTAAAAGCACTTGTGGAAAAAATGAAATTGTAATCGGAGCAAGTAATGGTAGATTAGTTCGTTTTGATGAAAATGAAGTTCGTTCTATGGGAAGAAGTAGTTCTGGTGTTAAAGGAATGGATCTTGATGGTAGTATTGTTGTAGGTGCTGAAGTCGTTTCTCCTGGTCATTTGGTTTTAATTGTAACCGAGAAAGGATATGGAAAGAAAACTTTAATTGATGAATATCGTTTAACTCATAGAGGTAGTAAAGGAGTTAAAGCACTTAATGTTACAGATAAAAATGGTATGATGGCTTCTCTTAAATGTTTAAATCCATCAGCCAATGAAATTTTGGATCTTATGATTATGACAAATAGTGGAGTTATTATAAAATTACCATTAGATCAAGTTTCTACTTTAAAACGTGCAACACAAGGTGTTAGACTAATTAATCTTAAAGAAGAACAGATAGTTTCTACTGTAGCACTTGTGGAAAAAGAAAATATTAATAACGAAGAATCTATTGAAGAAGAAAAAAAAGATTAATTTATTAAGAAAAATACGTATTGATATAGTACGTATTTTTTTATGTCTTTGATTAAGAAAATAATAAAAATACCTTCTTTGCGGGTGAGACTTGAAGAAGCAATAGCGTTAAGAAAAAAATAAATCCTCCTTTGATAGAAATTGGTCTGTCAATCGAAATCTAAAATCAAATGATGATTTATTTTATGAGACGAAAAAACGTTGATGAAAGTTTCTTTATCTCATACGAGATGGAATTGTTAATATCACATGTTTTTCACTACAAAACATCATAGAAAAGTAATATATAGAAAATTTCGCAGAGATATAGAAGTGTATCTAAGAAGACTATGTGATTATAAAGGAGTTGAGATAGTTGAAGTGAATGTTTGCTCCGATCATATTCACATGTTAGTAAAGATTTCACCTAAAATTACTGTTTTTTTTTTATGGAATATTAAAAAGGTAAGAGTAGTTTAATGATATTTGAAAAGCATGCTAATCTAAAATATTATTATGAAAATCGACATTTTTGAGCAGAAAGATATTACGTTAGTACTGTAGAGTCTAGTAAAACTACAATAAAACGTTATATTCAAAATCAGGATGTGGAGAATCAGATATAAGATAGAAAAAGTATGGAATAATATAAGAGACTGTTACGGGTAAGTAAGAGTGATAAAGGTGTTTGACAGTCTAAAAAAATATGAAATGGTAGCTTCCAGTGTTTGGCCTTTTAAAAAATCCACCCTTAAAAGGGTGGGTTTTTATTAGTATTAATAAAAAACAAGTTTTGTGAACCTATATAGAGAGAAGAAAAAAATATTTCCCGGGAAATAATTTGGGAAATATAACTAATAACTAAAAAATATATAATAATCAAAAATGATGATGTTTCACGTGAAACTATATAGAAAGAAGAAATAAATATTTCCCGGGAAATAATTTGGGAAATAAAACTAATAAATAAAGTATACATAATAATCAAAAATGGAGATGTTTCACGTGAAACTATATAGAGAGGAGAAAAAAATATTTCCCGGGAAATAATTTGGGAAATAAAACTAATAAATAAAGAATATATAATTATCAAAAATGAAGATGTTTTACGTGAAACTATATAGAAAGAAGAAAAAAATATTTCCCGGGAAATAATTTGGGAAATAAAACTAATAAATAAAGTATACATAATAATCAAAAATGGAGATGTTTCACGTGAAACTATATAGAGAGGAGAAAAAAATATTTCCCGGGAAATAATTTGGGAAATATAACTAATAAATAAAGGATATATAATAATCAAAAATGAAGATGTTTCACGTGAAACTATATAGAGAGGAGAAAAAATATTTCCCGGGAAATAATTTGGAAAATATAACTAATAAATAAGTGATACATAATAATCAAAAATGAAGATGTTTCATGTGAAACTATATATATGAGGTGAAATATATTCTAATTATTATTCACTTTTTTTTAGTTATTTATTATAAACTATTATTTTATTTACTTTTATTATTTTTTGTATTAAAATAATTTTGTGCAATGAAAGTGATTGAAACAGGTCAGGATTGGAAAATAGCAGCCTTAAGATCCTCCTTTCATGTGCACTTTTTATTTGGAGGAAATATGGAAGATAGATTTATGAAATTAGCGTTTGAATGTGCAAAAAAGGCATATCAACTTAATGAGGTTCCAATTGGTGCAGTTATTGTTAAAAATGGTGAAGTGATAGCAACAGGTTATAATAAAAAAGAATCCAATTGCTCTGTTTTAGAACATGCTGAATTGATTGCTATAAGAAAGGCTGAAGAAAAACTTCATAATTGGAGATTGGATGATTGTGATATGTATGTAACGCTTGATCCTTGTCCTATGTGTGCTAGTGCAATTAAGCAATCAAGATTTTCTCATGTTTATTCTGCTTTAAGTAATTCTGATGAAAATAATTCTAACATTATTCAATCTATTTTTTTAACTGATCATGTCAATCCATGTATAATTTTTAAAAGCAATCTTTTTCCTGATTATTCTCAAAAATTACTTCGCAATTTTTTTAAAAATAAAAGAATTTAATATTCTTTTTTTTATGCTATAATATTTTATAAGGAGGTTTATTATGTATCAAGCATTATATCGTAAGTATAGACCTGTTGATTTTGATGATGTTGTTGGTCAAAATGTTATTGTAAAAACTTTAAAAAATTCTATAAAGAATCATACTTTTTCTCATGCATATATGTTTTTTGGACCAAGAGGTACTGGAAAAACTACTTTATCAAAAATATTTGCTAGAGATGTTAATTGCTTAAATCCCATTGAAGGTAAATCTTGTGGAAAATGTAATAATTGTTTAAATTCTTTTTCAAAAGAATGTGTTGATATTATTGAAATTGATGCTGCTTCTAATAATGGAGTTGATGAGATTCGTGAACTTCGAAATAAGATTTCTCTTGTTCCTAGTCAACTTCACTATAAAGTATATATAATTGATGAAGTACATATGTTATCTATTGGTGCATTTAATGCGCTGTTAAAAACATTAGAAGAACCACCGGAACATGCTATTTTTATTCTTGCTACTACTGATCCTCAGAAGGTTCCTGAAACTATTGTTTCCAGATGTCAATGCTTTTCTTTTAAAAAAATTTCTTCTAATGTAATATTAGAACGATTAAAACATGTTTGTGATTTGGAAAATATTAAAATTGATGATGAAGTACTTCAAAATATTTCTATCCTTTCGGATGGGGGAATGCGTGATGCATTGGGTCTTTTGGATAAAATGTTTTCTTATTGCAGTTTAGATGAAAAAATCACGATGAATTCTTTTGTGGAATTAAATGGTATTATTTCAAATTCTCAACTATCGGATTTTCTTCATGATATTTTTTCATCTGATATTGCTTCTGTATTGCAGGATATTCAAGATTTTGATATTAATGGTAAAAATCTATTACAAATTATGACTCAGTTATTGAATTATACGAGAAATTTAATTGTGGATTATTATATTAATCATATTAATTTAGAATATTCTATTACTTTGTTGCAAACTTTTGTTAATTTTCTTAACGAAAATATGTTCGAATTTAAAAAATCTGATAATGTTCAAATTTATATAGAAATGTTTTTGTTAAAATTTATACATGATTATTGCACTTTGGATAATTCAGTTAAATTTGATGATTCAAATAAATTTAATGTTACTTCTTTGAAAGATAAAATAAGTATTAATGATGTTGATGATTCAAAAAGTAATAACGTTTCTTTTCAAAGTAATATAAATTCTCAAATAATAGAAAAAAGTACTGATAATACTAGTAATAAGACTAATAATTATATTGTGGAAAAAAATATTCCTAAAATTTTAAATATTGATGATATTATTAAAATTCGTGTTAATAATACTTTGGCTTTAGCTGATAAAAAATTGTTACAAAAGGAAACTTTATTATTTAATAAATTAAAGGATTATACTTTTGATCAAAACTTTGGTTTTATTGTTTGTTCTATTTTAGATTCTAACTTAAGAGCGGTTAGTAAAGATAATATTATTATTAGTTTTGAATATGATTCTACTGTTGAACAAAATCTTGTTTTATTAGATAAAATGATTGAAGTTTATAATAATATAACAAATTCTAATAAAAAAATAGCAATTATATCTGATAAGACATGGGAGAAAGTAAAAAAAGAATATATTAATAATTTAAAAAATAATATTAAATATGAAATTCAAGAAGAACCTGAAGTAATATTGGAAGATTTTAAGAATGATGATATAATATCTAATAGTGCAGTAAAGCTTTTTGGCGATATTGTAGAAATTGAATAAAGGAGTGATTTTATGAATATGCAAGCTATGCTAAAACAAGTTCAATCTATGCAAAAAGATATGATGAAAATTAAAAATGAGATTGATTCTACTGAATTTGTTGGTGAAAGTTCTTTTGTAAAAGTAACTGTTATGGGAACTAAAGAAATAAAGAAAGTAGAGATTAATATTGATTCTTTAGATTCTGATGATATTGAGGCATTACAAGATATGATTTTAGTAGCAACTAATAATGCCATAAAAAAAGTAGAAGAAACAACTGAAAAGAAAATGGGAAAATTTGCTAATGTTCCAGGTTTATCTGGTTTATTATAATTGTTATGTATCCTGATAGTATTAAAGAGTTAATTGAATCTTTTAAATATTTACCTGGTATTGGTGAAAAAACTGCTGAAAGACTTGCTTTTTCTACTTTAGATTTGGAAGAAGAACAAATTGAGATGTTTTCTTCCAGTTTATTAGATGTTCATTCTAAAATACATAAATGTAAGAATTGCAATACTTTGACGGATTACGATTTGTGTTCTATATGTTCTGATGAAACAAGACAAAATAATGTTTTGTGTGTTGTGGAAGATTCTAAAAGTGTTTTTTTGTTTGAAAAATTGGGAATGTTTTCTGGTAAATATCATGTATTAGATGCTTTAATTTCTCCTTTGGATGGAATTAATCCAGAAGATATTGGTTTAAATAAATTACTTGATCGTCTTCATAATGAATCTTTTGATGAAATTATTTTTGCTTTTAAACCGAGCATTGAGGGTGAAACTACTTCTTTATACATTAAAAAGATTCTTGATGGAATGAATATTAAAGTAACTCGTTTAGCAAGTGGTGTTCCAATAGGTGCTGATATGGAATATGTTGATAGTTTGACATTAGAGAGAGCTCTTCGTGATAGAAAAGTTATAGAATAATTTAGTTTTTTCATCATAAATTTTATTGGTGATATGTTTTTATGTTTAAAAATAAATTAAAAGATTTTGTTTTATCTACTTTTTTATTTTATTTATATAACATTTTTCTTTCTTCATCTTTTTTTATTATTCCTATTAATTTTTTATCATTATTATTTGTGTCTTTTCTTGGATTTCCAGGATTTTTGTGTATTTTTATATTTCATTATTTTTTGTTGTGAGGTTTTTTATGGAAGAGTTTTCTGTTGTAAAAAAACAATTTATTTCGTATATCAATAAAATTATTGATAATCATATGATTTCTCATTCTTATTTGGTTGAAATTGATGATTACGAAAAAGATTATGATTATATAATATCTTTTATTAAAATGATTTTATGTAATATTTCTTATGAAGAACTAGCAATTTCCAATAATCCTATTTTGTCATTAATAGATAGTCATAATTATCCTGACATTAAAGTTATTGATCCAGATGGTAATTGGATTAAAAAAACACAATTGTTAAACTTACAAAAAGAATATAATAATAAATCATTATTGGATAATAAACGTATCTATATTATTAATCATGCTGAGTGTTTAAATGCCTCCTCTGCTAATACGATATTAAAATTTATAGAAGAACCAGAAGAAGATATTATTGCTTTTTTGATAACTGATAATCGTTATCATATTATTGATACTATTTTATCTAGATGTCAGATTTTAACATTAAAAGAAAATCATTACTCTTATCATTATGATGACTCATGTAGATTTATTCTGAATTGCATGATTCATCCTACCGATTTTTTTATTAGATATAATTATATATTTAATAATATCTTTGTTGATAAGTTAGTAACTATTGATATTTTAATGAATGTTGAAAAAATATTAATCACTTATATTAATTCACAATATATATTAGATTTTGAATTAGATAAAGAAATTAAGTCTATTTTTAATAGTACTAGTGAAAATGAAATATTATTTCTTTTAAAAATAATAGAAGAAGAATTGGAACGTTTAAAATTTAATGTTAATTTTAAATTATGGTTAGATTCCTTTTTTTCTAAGATTATATTGGGAGGTTAGATTTTATGTTTGATGTTGTAATTGTTAGTGATGATAAAACTAAAAATGTTTATTACTTATCTTCTAATTCTATGAAATTCAAAAAAGGTGATGTTGTTATTTTTGAATCTGATAATGGTATTTTACTTGGAAGAATAGTATGTGAAAATTATTCTGAAAAAAAGGAAAATTTAATTTTACCTTTATCTAAGGTAATTCGTGTTGCTACAAAAGATGATTTGAAAAATCATAATAAGAATGTTAATAATGCAAATGAAGCTTTGGTTGAGGCAAAAAAAATAGAAAAAAAGATGAATTTGGGAATGAATTTTATTGATTCATATTATTATTTTGATCGATCTCAGTTAGTTTTTTTATTTTTATCTGATAGTCGTGTGGACTTTCGTGAATTAGCAAAAAAGCTAGCAGCAAAATACAAAACAAGAATTGAATTGAGGCAGGTTGGAGTACGTGATAAAGCAAAAAGAATTGGTGGATTAGGACCTTGTGGATTATTTTTATGCTGTAATTCTTTTTTAACTGATTTTAATAGTGTTTCTATTAATATGGCAAAGAATCAAATGCTTGCTCTTAATCCATCTAAAATTAATGGTATTTGTGGTCGCTTGTTGTGCTGCTTGGGATATGAAAATGATACTTATACTGAACTAAAAAAAGATTTTCCTAAAATTGGATTAGTTGCGGATACTCCTATGGGAATGGGAAAAGTTGTTTCCTTAGATATTTTTAAAAGAACTTATTCTGTTGATTTGAAAGAAAAAGGAATTGTTAGTATTTCTTTGGATGAAGTTAAATAATGGAAAGACTAGATGATGTTTTAGCATATCATGATTTAAAAATATATCAAAATACTAATTTCTTTTCTTTTTCTTTAGATAGTATTTTACTTGCTAATTATTCTCATATTCGTATTCGTGATAAAAATATAGTTGATTTTTGTACAGGAAATGGTATTATTCCTCTTATTTTATCAAGGAGGACAAAATCAAAAATTTTAGGAATTGAAATTCAAGATAAGTTAGCCCAACTTGCTTGTAAATCTGTTTCTTATAATCATTTAGAAAATCAAATTGATATTATTACTGATGATATTTTAAATTATTCTCGATCTCATTTGAATCAATTTGATTTAGTTTTGTGTAATCCTCCTTACTTTAAAGTTGAAAAAAATAGCACTTTTAATGATTCTTATGAAAAAACTATTGCAAGGCATGAAGTTTGTATTACTCTTCATGATATTTGTAGTTGTGCAAAGATGGTTTTAAAAGATAATGGTAACTTTTGTCTTGTTCATCGAAGTGATCGTTTTATTGAAGTTTTATCTGAATTACGTCTTAATAATTTAGAGCCTAAAAGAATTAAATTTGTTTATGAAAATGTTGATAAACCTTCTTTTTTAGTTCTTATTGAGGCACAAAAAAATGGTAAAATAGGGTTGATTATTGATCCTCCTTTAATACAATATCATTTGGATGGTTCTATGACAGAGGAATATTCTTTACTTCAAAAGGAGGTATTTAAATGATTCAAAAAAGTTATGAAAACGATGTAGCATTATATTTGATTCCTACTCCGATTGGTAATTTAGATGATATTACTATTCGTTCTTTGAATACTTTGAAATCTGTTGATATTATTTTATGTGAAGATACGCGAGATTCTGGTCTTTTGTTGTCTCATTTTCATATTAAAAAGAAATTGATTAGTTGTCATGAATATAATGAAAGAAAGATAATTGATTTAGTAATTAGATTATTAAAAGAAGGCAATAATATAGGATTGATTACAGATCAGGGAACTCCTATTATCAGTGATCCTGGCTTTATTATTACTAGGGAAGTTATTCAAGCAGGATATGCTGTTATTTCTTTACCTGGAGCGACTGCTTTTGTTCCTGCTCTTACTGTTTCTGGAATTGAACCTTCCCCTTTTTTGTTTTATGGGTTTTTAAATGCAAAAAAAACTAAACAAATATCAGAACTTCAATCTTTGGTTAGTTTAAAGTATACAATTATCTTTTATGAATCAGTTCATAGAATTAAAGATACTTTAATAAATATTTTAGAAGTTTTTGGTGATAGAAAGATTGCAGTATGTAGAGAATTATCAAAAATTCATGAAGAAATTATTCGCGATAATATTTCTAATGTAATTTCTCTTGTTGATTCTTTAAAAGGTGAGTTTGTTCTTGTTGTAGAGGGAAATACTATTGAGAACGACTTTAGTAATTTAGATGTTTTAGAACATGTAAAATTATATTTAGATGATGGTTTATCTGAAAAAGATGCTATTAAACTTGTCGCAAAAGAAAGACATGTTGCTAAATCAATTATTTATAATGAATATCATAATAGGAAGTGATTTTTATGAAGTTAATTGTTGGATTAGGTAATCCTGGAAAAGAGTATCAAAATACACGTCACAATATTGGTTTTTCTTTTTTAGACTTTTATCTTGATTATAAGAAAATAATTCCTAATTGGTCTAAAAAATTTAATGGTTTAATGTATAAAGTTAATTTGAATGGGGAAAATGTAATTTTTTTTAAACCTCAAACTTATATGAATTTGTCTGGGAATGCAGTTATAGAAATAATGAGTTATTATCAAATTAAGGTTGAAGATTTATTCATTATATCTGATGATTTGGACTTAAATATTGGAAACTTTAAATTAAAAATGAATGGTTCTGCTGGTGGACATAATGGATTAAAAGATATTGAGAATAAGATACATACTTCTAACTATAAGCGTTTGAAGATTGGTATTTCTAAGGCTAATGAAATTGATACAAAAGAATATGTATTGGGAGTTCTTTCTAAAGAAGAAAAAAAGATAATTGATTCTTTATATTTATATCTATGTAATGTAATAGATGATTATTTTAAATTAAATTTTTCTGATTTGATGAGTAAATATAATCGTAAAAATAGGTGATGTTATGAATTTTTTTAATGATTTGATTCATATTTCAATTAAAAATAACATGGGTTTATATAATTTGACTGATGAATTTTTTTGTTTATTGTTAAATAAAATTTCATTAGAACATGAGCATAATTCTTTGGTTGTTGTGAATAGTTTATATGAGGCCAACCAATTATATAATTCACTATCTAATTATAATGAATCTACTTTTCTTTTTCCTATGGATGATTTTTTAACAAGTGAAGCGCTTGCGGCTTCTCCTGATTTAAGAATTACTCGATTAGAAACGATTCATCATATTATTGATAATCCTTTTGGAAATATTGTTATTACAAATCTTATGGGATATTTACGCTTTTTGCCCACTTGTGAAGCATATAAAAAATATATATTAAATGTTTCTGTTGGTGATGTTATATCGCCTAATATACTTGTGGATAAATTAATTTCAATTGGGTATTGTAGAGATACTATTGTTAATAAGACTGGTGAGTTTGCTGTACGTGGATTTATACTTGATGTTTTTTCTATCGATGAAGATTATCCGTACCGAATTGAATTTTTTGATGATGAAATTGAATCTATTCGTTTCTTTGATCCGGATACTCAAAAGTCTATTGCTAATTTAGATTCTGTTAAAATTAAACCTTTTTTTGAATTTTTAACTTCTAAAGAAGTAATAGATAATCATTTTGGGAAGCAGAAATTTTTACCTTTATATGAAGAAGTAAGTAATATTTCTGATTATCTTCCTAATTTATACACTTTTTTTAAAGATTATGATCAATTAAAACTTAGTTATTCTAATATTATGGAAGACGTCATTACTTATAAAAATGATAAAGATAAGGATTTTCAAGGAAATTATATGTTATCTTTTGAATCTTTATCTGTTAAAAACGCTATTTATTATTTGTCTTTAAATAATGTTAATTCTAGTTCCTATATTTCTTCTATGGTGAATTGTGATGTTCATACCATTTCTAATTTTAATGAGGATAGTGACGTTATTAATCAATTTTTATTTCAGACTCTTCATGATCATCTTACAATTATAATTTGTTTAAAGAAATTTCAAATTAGAAGTTTGTTAAAATATTTAAAAGTTCCTGTTGTGGAAACTACCTTTTCTTCTATAGAACTAGGTAAGGTTAATTTAATTGAAGGAGATATTTCGAATGGTTTTGTTTATCAAAACTATGTTATTTTAACTGCAAATGAGTTATTTAAAAATAGTGTTGTTAAGAAAAAATATCGTACTCATTTTAAATATTCTTCTACTATTCAGGATGTTAATAAATTAGAGGTAGGAGATTATGTCGTCCATAATGTTCATGGTATTGGTGTTTATAATGGAATAAAGACTTTAACTTTAAATGATGTAACAAAGGATTATTTAGAAATACTTTATCTTGGAACTGATAAAATTTATATTCCTGTTGAAAAAATTGATTTATTGGGAAAATATTCAGGAAGAGAGGGAGTTGTTCCTAAAATCAATAAGTTAGGTGGAAGCGATTGGCAAAAGACAAAATCTCGTATTCAATCTAAAGTTACTGATATGGCTCAAAAATTAATTAAATTGTATGCGGAAAGGGAATCTCGAAAGGGGTATGCTTTTTCTAAAGATTGTGATATGTCAATTGAATTTGAAGAGGCTTTTCCTTATGAATTGACAAACGATCAAAGAAGAGCGATTGATCAAATTAAAAAAGATATGGAGTCTCCTTCTCCGATGGATCGTTTGTTATGTGGAGATGTTGGATTTGGAAAAACAGAAGTTGCTTTTGTTGCAGCTTTTAAAGCTGTATTAGATTCAAAACAAGTATTATTTTTATGTCCAACTACCATTTTGTCTAATCAACATTATGAAAATGCCTTGAATCGGTTTAAAGATTTCCCTGTTTCTATTGGTTTATTGAATCGTTTTACTTCACCTAAAGAAGTTAATAGAATAATAGAAGGATTAAAGAATGGAACGATTGATATTGTTTTTGGAACTCATCGTTTATTAAGTTCTGATATTCATTTAAAAGATTTAGGACTTTTGATTATTGATGAAGAACAGCGCTTTGGAGTTGCTCATAAAGAAAAAATTAAAGAATATAAAACGAATGTTGATGTTCTTACTCTTACTGCTACTCCAATTCCTCGAACTTTACAAATGTCATTGGTAGGAATTCGTAGTTTATCGTTAATTGAAACTCCTCCTATTAATCGTTATCCTGTTCAAACTTATGTTGTAGAAGAAAATAAGCAAATCTTAAAAGATGCTATTTATAAAGAATTATCTCGAAATGGACAAATTTTTATTTTATATAATAGAGTTCAATCTATTGATGAGTTTTCTCTTAGAATTCAGAATATTGCTCCTGATGCTAGGATTGGTATTGCTCATGGGCAAATGAATAAGAATGAATTAGAGAATACTATTTATGATTTTGTTCATTATACGTTTGATATTCTTATATGTACTACTATTATTGAAACTGGAATTGATATTCCAAATGTTAACACTTTAATTATTATTGATGCTGATCGATTTGGCTTGAGTCAGTTATATCAGATTCGTGGTCGTGTTGGTCGAAGTGATAAGTTTGCTTATGCTTATTTGATGTATCAACCTTTTAAATCTTTAACAGAAACAGCTGTTAAGAGGTTAAATGTTATTAAAGAATTTACGGAATTAGGAAGTGGCTTTTCTATTGCAACTCGTGATTTATCAATTCGTGGTGCTGGTGATATATTGGGAAGTGAACAAGCTGGTTTTATTGATAGTGTTGGTGTTGATTTGTATTTAAAAATGTTAAATGATGAAGTAAAGAAAATTCATCATGAACCAATAGAAGAAATGAAAGAAGAGGATTCTAAACCTTTGATTAATGTTACTACTCATATTGATGACCATTATGTATCTGAAGATGATTTAAAAATTGAAATTCATAAAAAAATTAATTCTATTGATAGTAAAGAAAAGTTTGATGAAGTTCGTTTTGAATTAGAAGATCGATTTGGAAAGTTAGATGAAAGTCTTATTATTTATATGTATGAAGAATGGTTTGAAAAATTAGCTACTTTTTTACATGTTTCTCATGTTAGACAAACTAAGAATTCTATTGAAATTGTCTTTCCAAGTGATGTTGTTGAAAAAATTGATACGGAAGAGGTTTTTATGGATGCTTTTGAGGTTAGCAATATGTTTCGTTTTATTAGTAGGGGAAGTAATTTAGTGATTGTTTTAGATATTATTAAATTAGAAAAGCATCCGATTTATTATTTGGTAGAATTACTTCGTAAAATTAATGACAAATTTGGAGAGAGTCTTGACTAATAATTTATGAATTGATAAATTATTTTATAGTAGGAGGTGTTTGTATGGATGAAGATTCTTTAAAACAATTTATGCAACAACATATTAGTAATTATCGTAATTCTGTTCTTGAGATTGTTCGTAATAATACAACTGTTTTGGTTGATGAAGATATTACTTCTTTATTTAAGGAACCTCCTTTAGATTCTATGGATTTTTTAAAAGTAAAAATTTTAGGATTGGCTAAGAAGAATAAAATTATATTTAATACTGTAGCCTTGAATCAAATTCTAAGTTCTTATCGTTTCAATGTATTAAAATGCTGCTCTAAATTAAAAAAGATTCGTATTGATTTTTTTACTAATAAAATAAAGAAAATTGATTTAGACAGTAAAAATAGTATTATTCGTATTAATAAAAAAGATTTTGTTACAATTAATCGAGAATTTAAAAAAGTTATGAAAGAGCAATTAGCTAAATCATTTGAATCTTGTGTAATTAAAAAAATTGATTCTATTTTTCCAGATGATGTAGATGAAAAAGTAAAAGATAGTATTGTTTCTGAACTAACAAAATATTTTAAAGGAACTTATCAAAGACAGGTTCTTGAAAATTATGATATAAAAATTATGGTTAAAGATACTATATTAATTAATAGTACTAAGGAACAGTCAGATCATTACTTATTTACTATAAAAAATTCTAGATTATTAAATGATATTTGATTTGATTTATGTTTTGTGTTATACTATGTTCATATTTTAAATGTTATGAGGAAGAGCTTAATAATTTTGTTTATTTTAGAGAGCTTTGTTAGGTGAAAAAAAGTATAAATGGGTTATATAAGTATGGCTTCTGAACTTTTATATCGATATGTAGGTATAAACGTAGATAGGCGTTAACTATTTGAGTGTATAATAGAAATTATTATAAAGTAAGGTGGTACCGCGAATGATTCGTCCTTATTCTTATAATAATTTTTTTTTGGAGGGATTAATATGAATGGTGTTGGAGTAGGTATTGGTATTATTATATTTGATGAAGTTGGTAAAGTTCTTTTATTACTTAGAAATGCTGATCGAATGTTGGCTGATAGTGATATGAGATTAGAAGGAACTTATACTTTGCCAAGTGGTAAAGTTCTTCATAATGAAACATTTGAAATGGCTGCTATAAGAAAGGTTAAGGATGAGACAAATCTAGATGTTAATGAAAGTGATTTGGAATTAGTATCTATTTCTACTGATATTAATGAATATGCTCATTATGTTACTATTGGAATGGTTGCTTCTAAATATAGTGGAGAATTTCAATTAAAAGATAGCGGAGAATTTACTTCATATGGTTGGTTTGATTTAAATCAATTGCCTGATAATTTATGCGAGCCAAGTATAAAAATTATTGATAATTATTTGAATAAAAAGATATATAGTGATAAGGAGAGATAAAAATGGAAAAGGAAAAGTATTATATTTCAACAGCAATTGCTTATACATCTGGAAAACCTCATATAGGTAATACTTATGAGATTGTTTTGGCAGATGCGATTGCTAGATTTAAAAGACTACAAGGATATGATGTTTATTTTCAAACTGGTACGGATGAACATGGAGAAAAAATTGAATTAAAGGCAAAAGAAGCTGGGATAACTCCCCAAGAATTTGTAGATGAAAAGGCAGAGGAAATTCATCGTATATGGGATATTATGAATACTAGTTATGATAAATTTGTAAGGACTACAGACCCTAATCATGAGAAAGTTGTTCAGCATATTTTTAAATATATGTTTGATAAGGGAGATATTTATTTAGGTAAATATGAAGGATGGTATTGTACTCCAGATGAGTCTTTTTGGACAGATACTCAAGTGGTAGAAAAAGATGGAGTTTATGTTTGTCCTGATTGTGGGAGAGAAGTTCAAAAAAAATCAGAGGAAGCTTATTTCTTTAAATTAAGTAAATATCAGAAACAATTGGAAGAGTACATTGAATCACATCCTGAGTTTATTCAACCAGTAGCTAGAAAAAATGAAATGATTAACAATTTTATTAAGCCAGGTTTACAAGATTTATGTGTATCAAGAACTTCTTTTCAATGGGGAATACCTGTTGATTTTGATCCAAAGCATGTTGTTTATGTTTGGCTAGATGCACTTACCAATTATATTACTAATATTGGCTATGATGTAGGGAATGAGTCAAAGGTATTTCATGATAGATGGCCTGCTGATTTACATTTAATAGGAAAAGATATTATTCGTTTTCATACTATTTATTGGCCTTGCTTTTTAATGAGTTTAGACTTGCCACTACCTAAGCAAGTATTTGGGCATCCTTGGTTAATTATGAGTGATGGTAAGATGAGCAAATCTCGTGGAAATGTAGTTTATGCTGATGATTTAGTAGATGAATTTGGTGTAGATGCAGTTCGTTATTATTTCTTACATGAGATTCCTTTTGCAAGTGATGGAGTGTTTACTCGAGAATTGTTGATAGAAAGAATAAACGGAGATCTTGCTAATATATTAGGAAATTTAGTTCAGAGAACAATTTCTATGGGAAATAAGTATTTTGATGGTGAAATTAGTAATAAAAAAGTGTTAGAAGATATTGATTATAATTTTATTGATCATATTAATTCATTAGAAAAAAATGTATCTGATAAAATGGAAAAATTACAAATTAGTGATGCTATTAGTGAAATATTTGAGTTATTGAGAGCAAGTAATAAATACATTGATGAAACAACACCATGGATTTTGGCAAAAGATGAGAAATTGATGGATCGATTAGAGACCGTACTTTATCATTTGCTGGAGGCAATTCGTGTTAGTGCTGTATTCTTAGAACCTTTTTTAACTCACACAAGTGAAGAAATCTTTAAACAGCTTCAATCAAATTGTAAAGATTTTGAATTTAAGAATGATAATTCCTATAGTTTAGGAAAACCTACTCCATTGTTTATGAGAATAGATACTTTAAAATAGAAGAAATTTGAATCTTCTATTTTTTTGTTTTATAATGATTATTATGAGGTGATAATATGTTTATTGATACTCATTGTCATTTATCCTGTGAGGATTATGAAGATATTAATCAGGTAATTGAAGACAATCGAAAGAATGGTATTGAAACAATTATTATATCTGGATGTACTAAGAAGTCTATTCTTGAATCGATTGATTTGGCGAATCAATATGATGATGTTTTTTTAACAATTGGATATCATCCTAGTGAGGCTTCTTCTATTACGGAGGAAGATTTAAAATTATTAGAAAAACAAATCCTCGAATCTAAAAAAATTGTTGGTATTGGTGAAATAGGTTTAGATTATCATTATGGGAAAGATGATTCTTTTAAACAGAAGGAATTATTTAGGCGTCAATTAATGATTGCTTCTGAAATGCATTTACCAGTTGTGATTCATACTAGAGACGCTACGGAAGATACCATAAAGATTTTAAAAGAATTTCCTGATATTTGTGGAGATATTCATTGCTTTAGTGGTAGTATAGAAACCGCTAAAATATATATTTCTATGGGATATAAATTAGGAATAGGTGGAGTTATTACATTTAAAAATAGTAACTTATTTAGAGTAGTTGAAGCCGTTGGAATATCTCATATTCTACTCGAGACAGATGCTCCTTATCTGACACCTGAACCTTTTCGAGGTAAAAAGAATTCTTCAAAATATATTCCATATATTGCAAAAAGAATAGCTGATATTCTTCAATTATCAGAAGAGGAAGTCGCAAAAGAGACTATTAAAAACACAAAATCCTTGTTTGACTTGAAGTAGTTTTTATGCTATCTTAGTAATGATAGGAAGGGTTGGATTATTATGCAAAAAAAGTATAAAACTCAACTGATTTTTTCTTTAATGATTGTGATTGCTTTCTTTTTTGCACTTTTTTTGGTTTCGTTTTTAATTTTACAAAAAAGAGATAAATCTCCTTTAAAGGTATCCTATCAAACTTCTAGTGTTTTGAGATTAAAAGATTTGTTACCTGTTTCTGACACTTTAGGAAAGACTTTTATAGGAAAAGGTACTGTTGATGGTGTTCAAGGTTATGTTTCATTTTCTATTTATAATCCTACAAACAGAAAAATTTCTTATGATATTCTTCTTATGGAACATGATGATACTACTAGTCTAAACAAGATTCGGGCAAACTATGTTAAATTATATTTAACCAATGATATTGATGTTCCTTTTTCTGGTTTTGATAATCGTCGACTACCTACTTATAGTGATTTATCTGTTTTAAAGGATGAACCTGGATCAAAATTATTGTATCGTGGTATTTTAAATGGGAATGAGAAAGAAAACTTTCGACTTCGAGTATGGCTTTCTGATAGTTATTCTATTTCTAATAATCAAGATGAAAAGAATTTTATAGTAGATGTTAAAGTTAGAGGTAATTAGGAGGATTTTATGGATAAAAAGGGTTTAGAATTATCAAAAACATTTTGGATTGTTTTAATTGGGATTTGTTTATTATTTATTATTTTGATTGCAATTGGCTTTATTGCTTTTTCTCATCGAAAGGAAGAAGTTATTGAAAATGAAGAGAATGGTGGAAAGATTACTTTAAATTATACAAATAATATTACTGGATTAAGTTTGAAGGATATTATACCAACTACGGATTCTGTTGCGATAAAGGAATTAAAAGATGGTAAGTATTTCGATTTTTTCATTGATATTGATTTAAAGAAGGCTTCTTCTATTGAGTATGAAATTTCTGCTATAAAAGATGATGATCCAAAAAATTCTTCTATTTCTGATGATGATATTAGAATTTATTTAGAAAAAGAAAAAAGTGGTACTTATACTAAAGTTTTTGGTCCTAGTAAGTATATTCCAATTAAAAAAACTACGGAATTAGGTTCTCCAGCTGGAAGTATGGTTTTAGTTCATTCCAAGGCTATTCAATCTTCTAAGGATAATTATCGCTTAAGAATGTGGTTATCAGATAAAAGTGTAATGGAAAAGGGAAATTATTCAGTTGATATAGTAGTCAATGGTCATGCAAAATAGAAGTGTCAATTTACTTCTTTTTTTTTGATATTTATAGTTTTTTTTGATATCACGTATTATAATGAATGTAAGAATGGGAGTGATAAAATGAATGGTATTGCTACTAGTGATCGATTTCAAGCTTTTCAATATTTATCTTTTTTTATTACTCGCTCTTTTTTAATTGCTGTTTTATTTTTTATGTGTTTAATTACTATTATATTTGGTTTTTATTTCATTGATTTATCAATTCATTCAGATAGTCCTTTATTCGGTGCTTATGTAATTGTTTCTCCTAGTATGGTTCCTACTATAAAAATAAACGATGCTATTGTTATTCGACGTGTTGATCATGATAATTATAAGATAGGAGATATTATTACTTTTACTTCTAATGATAGTCAGTATAAAGGATTAACAATTACTCATCGTATTGTTGATAAAAAAGTTGAACAAAAGGGAGAAATTAGTCGTTATACAACCAAAGGAGATAATAATGTTATCGCAGATCCAACTCCTGTTCATACAAATGATATTTTTGGAAGAGTACTTTTTAAGATTCCAAAAATTGGATATATTCAAAATTATTTATCTAAACCTACTAATTTTTTTAAATGTTTATTTATTCCTGGTCTTTTATTTGTTGGATATGAAGTTGGACGTATTATTTTTATGTTGAAAAATCAAAAGAAAGATTAGTTCTTTCTTTTTTTATTTGTCTGCTTTATAATAAGTTCATTGGGTGATAGTATGGAAAAATATAATGTTAAATTTAAGAAACGGTTTGGTCAAAATTTTTTGAAAAATAATGCGATTGTAAAACGTATTGTTTCCGTTAGTGGAATTGATGATAAATCTTTGGTTATTGAAGTTGGACCAGGTGGGGCTATTTTAACAAAAGAATTAGCTAGTGTTGCCAATCAAGTTTTGGCTTATGAAATTGATACAGATTTAATGAATGAATTAAACTTCAAATTAAAAGATTATCCTAATGTAGATATTCTATTTCAAGATTTTCTACAAGCGGATATTTCACTTGATATTGAAAATTATTCTTATCAGGATATATTTTTTGTTAGTAATGTTCCATATTATATTACAACACCTATTATTTTGAAAATTCTAGCCTCTGGTATTTCTTTTAAAAAAATTGTGATGATGGTTCAAAAGGAAGTAGGTGACCGTTTTACAAGTTTACCTGGTACTAGAGATTATGGTTCAATTGCTGTTTTTTTACAGTATTTTTATGATATAAAAAAAGAGTTTTTTGTATCTCGTAAAGAATTTGTTCCAGAACCTAATGTGGATAGTGTTATCTTATCTTTTCAAGAGAAAGATAAAAAATTGCCTTTAAAAAATATTTCTTTTTTTGAACAGGTTTTAAGAGATAGTTTTCAATTTCGTAGAAAAACGATTCGTAATAATTTAAAAAAATATGACTTAAAAATTGTTTCTAATATTTTATCTGATTATCATTATGATTTAAATGTTCGAGCTGAGATGCTTCCTGTTGATTTTTTTGTACGTTTAGCTAATGAATTATGGAAATAGTATTACTATTTTCTTTTTTTTTTGCATATACATTTATGGGAGATGATAGAATGAACTTTCAAGTTGGAGATTTGGTTAGTAGAATATCTCATCATCATGATGTTATCTTTAAAATTGTTTCTATTCAGGATAATGTTGTGTCACTTCAAGGATTAAATGTTCGTTTATGTGCAGATTCTTTTATTGACGATATTGTGAAGGTAGAAGATGTAAATGATAATAATGATGATGATGATATTATTGAAGAGAATGTAAGAGACTTGAATATTGATCGGAATCATTATTTTTATTTACCTGGAAAAATTTTACATATTGATGGTGACTCTGATTATTTAGACCGATGTATGCATTTCTATGATAATCTTGGGATTAAAGCAAATGGAATATGTATTCAAGAACAAAAAATTGCATCTAAAATTAAACCTTTAATAATGGAATTTAGACCAGATATTATTGTTATTACAGGGCATGATGCTTATTATTCTAAAAAGAATGATATTAAAAATCTTGAAAATTATGAAAATACTGGAAATTTTGTTAAAGCCATCAAAGAAGCTAGAAAGTATGAGAAAAATCAAGATAAACTTATTATTATAGCTGGTGCATGTCAGTCTAATTATGAGGAATTAATTAAGGCAGGGGCTAATTTTGCATCAAGTCCTAAAAGAATTAATATTCATGCATTAGATCCTGCTATTATAGCATCTTCCTTAGCATTTTCTGATCGGAATCAAAGTATTGATTTAATCCATGTTATTGAAAAAACGAAATATGGTAGTGATGGTGTTGGAGGTATTATTACTAGTGGTACGATGTATGTGGGGTATCCTAGATGAATATTAATACTGTTAAAAAACATATTCAAGAAAACATGGGAGTTTTTCATCACTTTAAATTTCATGGTTCTAGAAACCAATTAGAAGAGTTTGATGGTGTTATTACTGAGTTATATCCTGCTATTTTTATTATTCAATTATGTGATGGTTCTATTCGTTCTTTTAGTTATGGAGATTTTATTATTCACTATATTGAAATTGTATCTTAAAACAAATTGTTGATTTTTTTATGATTCTATTATAAAATAGATTTGTAAAGTGTTATGCTTTAAGAGGGAGGAAAAAGCGTATGAAAATTACATCTGTAAATGTACGTAAAATTGAAAAAGAAGGATCTCGTATGAAGGGAATTGCTTCCATCTTATTAGATGATAGTTTTGCAGTGCATGATATTAGAATTATTGAAGGAGACAACGGTCTATTTATAGCTATGCCTAGCCGAAAGACAGCTACAGGTGGATATCGTGATATTGCTCATCCAATTAATCCTGAAGTTCGTGCTATGTTTGAAGATGCTATTTTAGAGGCATATGATAAGGCAGAAGATCCAGAAACAGAAGATGAATAAATAATAAAAAAGATGACATTCATCTTTTTTTTTGCATATTATTATAATTTTATTCATATTCTTTTTTAGGAGGATATTATGGATAGAGAACACACAAATCTTAATAATTATAATCATAGTATTAGTTTGTTAGAAAGAAAAACATTAGTTATTACTGGAGTAAAGAAGATAGAAAATTTTGATAATAACCATTTTCTATTAGAAACTACAATGGGTTTTTTAATTGTAAAAGGAGAAGAGCTAGAGTTAATTAAACTTGATACATTATCAGGTAATGTAAGTATTAAAGGGACGATTGATTCTATGAATTATGTTTTAGAAAATACCAAAAAAAGCCGTGATGATAGTATTTTGAATCGGTTGTTTAAATAATGGATTTAAAAATACAATTATTTAGTTTTATTTTCTCTTTTTTATATGGTATTTTTCTTTATTTTATAAGTCGTTTCTTTTTTCGATTTTTTCGCTTAAAAAAAGAAAAAATTCAACATTTATTTTTATTTATGATTGGAGTTTTATTATCTCTTCTTTATTATTATCTTCTTTTATTTATTAATAATGGTTATTTACATTTATATTTATTACTATTTATTCTTTTTGGATTTTTGATTCCCTTTCATTTTTGTAAAAAATAATGTCAACTTTTGTATATTTGTGTAAATATGTTGTATAGATTATAATTTTCATTGTATAATATACTATGAAAGGGTAGGTGAATGTGATGGCTGGAAAATCTCGAAAAAAAACTCGGAGACGTATTTTTTTATTAGGGTTTAGTTCTGTTTTTGTGATTGTTGCTATGACATTCACAATTGGTAAATATTGGATTGAAATCTTTGATAAGTATCAAGAAAAAAAATCATTAGATAAAGAATTAATTCATTTGAAAGAAAAAGAAGAAGAATTAAAAGTTGATGCAAATAAATTACAAAATCCTGATTATGTAGCTAGATATGCAAGGGAAAAGTATCTTTATTCTAAGGAAGGGGAATACATTTTGCAGATTCCTGAAGAATAATTATTTCTTTTTCTTTTTTTGTTTGTAGTTTTTTTTACTAAATTGATTAAAATTTACATAATATTTAGAGGATTTAAATGTTGTTTTGACTATTAAAACGATGTATAATAATAGTGTGTTTTAGTACAATGGGAATTATTGAAGTTTTAACTTATATGTTTTTTTATTTTTATGTTTTGATTAGTTGGAGGAATAATATGCTACAAATAGAGAATTGTTTTGATTTTCATAAAAATGATAGTATTGTTATCGGGTGTTCTTCAGGACCTGATTCTATGGCATTACTTGATATGTTGATTAAGATAAAAGAAAAATACGAATTAACCTTGATTGTTGCTCATGTTAATCATAATATTCGAGTGGAAAGTAAAGAAGAGGAAGAATTTTTAAGAGACTATTGTCAAAAACATTTTGTTATATTTGAATCTATGGTTATAGAAGAGTATGGAGATGATAACTTTCATAATGAAGCTCGAAATATTCGCTATCACTTTTTTGAAAATTTGATTTACAAATATCAAGCAAATTATTTAATGACAGCTCATCATGGTGATGATTTAATGGAAACAGTTTTAATGAGAATTGTAAGAGGTTCTAATTTAAAAGGATATAGTGGTTTTCGAAAAATTGTACCCATGAATGATTATATTATGGTTCGACCACTTATTTCTTTCACCAAAACTGAATTAGTAGAATATGATCATGAAAATGAAGTTCCTTATTATATTGATAGTTCGAATGATAAGGATAAGTATACTCGAAATCGATATCGAAAAAAAATTTTACCTTTTTTGAAGTCTGAAGATAAGGATGTTCATTTGAAATTTCTTCAATATAGTAATTGCATTGAATCTGCCTGTAAATTTATTGATAAAGAGCGTGATAAAGCGATAAAACGTGTTATTCATAATAATAGTCTTATTATTTCTTCTTTTCTCTTAGAAGATGAATATATGCAAAGAGAAATATTATATTCTTTATTGGAAGATTTTTACCAGGATGATTTGATTTTACTTCGAAATAAACATATTGAAATATTATTAAAATTATTGTATAGTAAGCGTGCAAATGCATTTATTAATTTACCTAATGATGTTATTGCTCATAAAAGTTATGATTCTTTTACTTTATCTCGTGATACGGAAGTTATTACTGGTTATGAAATAGAATTTGATCAATATGCGATGTTACCAAATCAACATTCTATTGAAAAAATAAATGATTGTGCGGATAATAGTAATTTTATTTGTCGTATTAATAGTGAAGAAGTTGAATTACCTCTTATTATTCGTACTCGTAAGATGGGAGATCGTATGAAAGTAAAAGGACTAAATGGTAGTAAAAAAGTAAAAGATATTTTTATTGATAAAAAAGTATCGATTTCTTCTAGGGATTCTTGGCCTATCTTAGTGGATTCTTCTGGTAAGGTTTTATGGATTCCTGGAATTAAAAAGTCTATATTTGACAAAAAGAAAAGTGAAAGTTATGATATAATATTGAAATACATTTAAGGAGGAATTTTAGTGAATAAAAAAATTGATAAAAAAACCATAAAAAAAGGATTGTTACCTTATTTATTCTTGTTTCTTGTAATGCTTGGTGTTTTTTATTTTTTTAATGTTTTTAATCAAGATATTCATGAATTATCTTATGATGAGTTTATTGATTATCTTGATAAGAAGCAAATCTCTAAATTACAATTAATTCCAAGAGGCAGTGGGTATATTTATGAAGCAACTGGTACTTTAACAGATTATAAAGAAAATGAAAGCTTTGAAGCTAGATTACCTTTAAGTGAAGAGGTAATGAAAAAGATTGTACAAGAGAGTGCGGATCAAGACTTTAAGTTAACTGTAAAACCTGATCCTGAATCTTCTTCGTTCTTGTTGATTATTGTTAATGTTTTACCAATTGTTATTTTTGTTGCTATAGCTTTTTGGTTTTTCAATAAACAAATGGCTGGTAATAGAAGTTCTATGGATTTTGGTAAAAGTAAAGCTCGTTTAAATACTGATGATAATAAGGTTACTTTTAAGGATGTAGCTGGATTAAAAGAAGAAAAAGAAGAAGTTAAAGAGTTAATTGACTTTTTGAAAGCGCCAAAGAAATTTCAAAAACTTGGTGCTAGAATCCCAAAGGGTGTTTTATTGATGGGTCCTCCAGGTACAGGTAAAACTTTACTTGCTAAAGCAGTTGCTGGAGAAGCAAATGTTCCATTTTATTTTATAAGTGGATCTGACTTTGTGGAATTATTTGTTGGTGTTGGTGCTAGTCGTGTTCGTGATATGTTTCAACAAGCAAAACGAAATGCTCCTTGCTTAATTTTTATTGATGAGATTGATGCCGTTGGACGTCAAAGAGGTACTGGTTTGGGTGGTGGACATGATGAAAGAGAACAAACTTTAAATCAGTTACTTACTGAAATGGATGGTTTTGGAGCTAATGAAGGTATTATTATAATTGCTGCTACAAATAGACCGGATGTATTAGATCCTGCATTGCTTCGTCCAGGTAGATTTGATAGACAAGTTACTGTTAATTTACCAGATGTTAAAGGACGTGAAGAAATTTTAGCTGTTCACTCTAAGAATAAGATATTGGCAGATGGTATTACACTTAAAAATCTTGCAAAAAGAACTCCTGGATTTAGTGGTGCTGATCTTGAAAACTTGTTAAATGAAGCTGCTTTACTTGCTGTTCGTCGTAATAAGGAAGAAATAACTATGAGTGAAATTGATGAAGCTACAGATAGAGTTCTTATGGGGCCAGCTAAGGTTAGTCATAAATATAGTGAAAATGATAGAAAGTTAGTTGCTTATCATGAGGCAGGTCATGCTGTGATAGGATTAAAATTAAGAAGTGCAAGTGACGTTCAAAAAGTTACGATTATTCCTAGAGGCTCTGCTGGTGGATATAATATGATGGTTCCAAGTGAAGAAAAACTATGTTCTACTAAGACAGATTTATTAGAAGAAATTACTGGTTTATTGGGTGGTAGAACAGCGGAAGAAATTACTTTTGGTGAAATTACTACTGGAGCACATAATGACTTTGAAAAAGCAACTAAGATTGTTCGTGCTATGGTAACAGAATATGGTATGAGTGATTTAGGTCCTCTTCAATTTGAACAACAATCTGGTAGTGTATTCTTAGGAAGAGATTATAATAAACCACAACATTTTTCTAATGAGGTTGCGAATGAAATTGATATGGAAATGAGAAAAATCATTGATGATTGTCATAAGAAAGCAACTGAAATTATTAAAAAGAATAGGTCATTATTAAAATTAATTGCCGAAGCTTTATTAGAATATGAGACATTAACGAAAGAACAAATTGATTATTTAGTTGAAAATGGAAAGATGCCTGAAGAAAATGAAGATAACTTAGAATCATTATCTATTACAAAGCTTCGTGAGCTTGCAAAAGAAAAAGGTATTAAAAATTATTCTAAGATGAATAAAGCAGAATTATTAAAGGAATTAGATTCAATCTAGTTCTTTTTACTTGAAAAAAAATAAAAATATATTATAATATTGCTAAAGGAGTGAGAGAGTATGGCTAAAAAAATAGCTAAAGAAGATTTAAGCAAACTAAAAGAAAAAGGAACTGGATTTTTTGCAGAATTTAAAGAATTCATCATGCGTGGAAATGTTATGGATATGGCTATCGGTGTGATTATCGGTGGAGCTTTCCAGGGAATTGTTACAGCTTTAACAGAAGATTTTATCAATCCATTAATTAATGGAATAGGTGGAGCTGAAGTTGGAGGAACTTTTAAAATTTATGGTGGACAAGTTATCAAGTATGGTGATTTCATTACTTCTGTAATTAACTTCTTTATTATGGCTTTAGTATTGTTTGTATTACTAAAAGTTGTAAATGGTGTTATGGCTATGGGTAAGAAAGAAGAAGAAGAAGAAGCTGAAAAAGCAGAGGAAGTTGTATTACTTGAAGAAATTCGTGATTTATTAAAAAAGTCTAAATAATTATCGTTGAAGAAGGTTCCTTATTTTAGGAATCTTTTCTTGTTTTTATTTCTAATTTGTAATATACTATGCATGTTTAGGAATGAGGATTATATATGAGATGGAAAATTGGAAATGTGGAGATTGATAATCAGGTTGTTTTAGCTCCAATGGCTGGTGTTTGTAATTCTGCTTATCGTAGAATTTGCAAGGAATTTGGTTGTGGTTTAATTTATGCCGAAATGGTTAGTGATAAAGCAATTACTTTTCAAAATCAAAAGACATTGGATATGTTATATATGACTGAAGATGAAAGACCTCTTTCTCAACAAATATTTGGAAGCGATAAAGCTTCTTTTGTAGAAGCAGCTCAATATATTTATCAAGTTATGCATCCTGATATTATTGATATTAATATGGGGTGTCCTGTTCCTAAGGTTGCAGTTAGAGCTCAGGCAGGAAGTGCTTTATTAAAAAACCCTGATAAAATTTATGATATTGTTAAGGCTGTTGTGGATGCAGTTCCCATTCCTGTTACTGTTAAGATTCGTAGTGGTTGGGATGAGAAACATATTAATGCTGTCGAAGTGGCTAAAATTATTGAAAAAGCTGGAGCAAGTGCTATTTGTGTTCATCCAAGAACGAGAAGTCAAGGATATAGTGGAAAAGCTGATTGGAATATTATTCGACAAGTCAAAGAAAATGTCTCTATTCCTGTTATTGGAAATGGAGATATTAAAACTCCAGAAGATGCAAAAAGAATGTTAGATGAAACACATTGTGATGCTGTTATGATGGGAAGAGGTGTTTTAGGAAATCCATGGCTCATTCAAAATACCATTCGCTATTTAAATGGGAATAAGGTTCTTTCTGTTAGTGTTGAGGATAAGATTGATATGTGTTTAAAACATTTAACTTATTTAAAAAAATTAAAAAACGAAAAAATTGCTTGTTTAGAGATTCGTAATCATATTTCTTGGTATTTTAAAGGAATGAAATTTGCTAATGAATTGAAAAATAAAGTATATAAAACCTCTAATATTCATGATATAATCATTTTGTTGAAAGAATTTAAGGAGGAAAAGATATGGCTAAAGTAAATAGTAGAATAAAAAAAGATGATGATACAAAAGCATTGTTTTTTCAAAGATTGGTTGCGTTTCTTATAGATGTATTTTTGGTATCACTTGTTGTATCTATATTATCTATTCCATTTACTCGAGGTGAAGAAGTTGATTCTCTTCAGGAGGATGCTACTCAATTAATGGAAAAATTTTCAACTAATGATGTTTCTATGGAAGAGTTTACATCAGAGTATGTAGATATCTATTATCGTCTTGCTAGAAGCAGTGGTTTTACATCATTAATATCTATTTTTGTTGGAATTTGTTATTATGTTGTATATCAAACTTATCAGAAGGGGCAAACGATTGGAAAACGATTAATGAAAATTAGAGTTGTTTCCGATGATGGCGAATTGTTTATGAATCAGATGATTCTACGCTCTTTTTTGGCAAATTTTTTATTGATGAATATTGGTATTTATGTATTTATGCTTTTTAGTTCCAAATATGTTTATTTTTATAGTGCTGCTATTTTGGAACTAATACAGTATCTTATGATATTTGTTTCTATTATTATGATTATGTATCGTCATGATGGTTGTGCTATTCATGATAAATTATTACATACAAGAGTTATTAGAGAAAACTAGGAGGTATTTTTATGAGAGATTTTACAGAACAGGAATTGGTTCGAAGAGAAAAAGCTGAAAAATTGAGAGAACTTGGACTTGATCCTTTTGGTCATCGATATGATCGTAAGGATTTTGCAAAAGATATTAAAGAAAAGTATGCTGATGTTGAACATGATGCATTTGATAATATGGATGATACTGCTAAGGTAGCAGGAAGGATTATGTTTATTCGAAAAATGGGGAAAGCATCATTCTTTACTATTAAAGATAAAACGGGTTCTATTCAAATATACATTTCTATCAATGATATAGGAGAAGATAATTATAATTTATTTAAATCTGCTGATATTGGTGATATTGTTGGTGTATATGGTAAAATTATGAAAACTAAGACAGGGGAAGTAACTATTAAATGTTTGGAATATACTCATTTGGTAAAAGCACTTAAACCTTTACCTGAAAAATTTCATGGTTTACAAGATAAAGAAGAAAGATATAGAAGACGTTATGTTGATTTAATTATGAATGATGATGCTAAAAATGTTGCATTCTTAAGACCTAAGATTATTAGATGCATTCAAAACTTTTTAGATTCAAAGGGATTTGTTGAAGTAGAAACTCCTGTTTTAACAACATTACTTACTGGAGCTAGTGCAAGACCTTTTGTTACTCATCATAATGCTCAAGATATGGATATGTATTTAAGAATAGCTTTAGAGTTACCTTTAAAAAGATTATTAGTTGGTGGAATGGAAGCTGTTTATGAAATAGGAAGACAATTTAGAAATGAAGGTATGGATCAAAAACATAATCCTGAATTTACTTCTTTAGAAGCATATCTTGCTTACGCTAATTTAGATACATGGATGGATTTAACAGAAGAGATGTATCATGAAATTGCTAAAGTAGTTGGAAAAGATGTTTTTCATTGGAATGGTTATGATATTGATTTATCTAAGCCTTTTAGAAAAGCTACTATGTGTGAAATTATAAAAGAAACTACTGGAATTGATTTCAAGAATATTACTGATTTAGATAAATGCTTAAAATTAGCAGAAGAACATCATATTGAGTTAGAAGAACATGAAAAAACATATGGACATATTGTTTCTAAGTTTTTTGAAGAATATGGTGAAAAGACTTTAATACAACCGACATTTTTATGTGAACATCCATTAGAAATTAGTCCATTAACAAAGAAAAATCCTGATGATCCAAGATTTGTTGATAGATTTGAATTGTTTATTGGAGGAACAGAACTTGCTAATGCTTATACTGAATTAAATGATCCAATCGATCAGTTAGAAAGATTTGAAGCACAAATAGCTGAAAGAAATTTAGGAAACGATGAAGCTAATGACATTGATTATGATTTTGTTGAAGCTTTAGAATATGGTATGCCTCCTGCTGGTGGAATCGGTTATGGAATTGATAGGACTGTTATGTTATTTACTGAACAAGATTCCATTAGAGAAGTTATTTTATTTCCAACAATGAAAGAAAAAAGTAAAGATATTTAAAATACTTCTTTTTTTTCACAAAAATTTCATTAAAAAAAAGTGTAAATACTTGTAAAAAAGAAAAATTATCATTATAATTATTATGGGAGGTTAATTATGAAAAAACATAATACAGTTAAAGTCGTTCTTATAACTATGTTAGTGTTCTTATTACTTAGTTGGATATTACCTGCTGCTTATTATTCTGGTGAGTATGTAGAACAAGGACGCGTTCAAATGGGATTATTTGATTTGTTTAATTATCCATTGACTGCTTTGTCATACTTTGGATATATTGCACTTTTCTTTATCCTAGTTGGAGGATTTTATGGAGTTTTATATAAAATTCCAGCTTATCGTTCTTTATTAGATAAGATTGTTGAGAATGCTTATAAAAAGGAAAAAATTGCTATTTCTATTATGGTAATTGTTATGGCATTGTTAGTATCTATTTGTGGATTACATATTGGTATTGCTTTATTAGTTCCTTTTATCATTTCTATCATTCTACTAATGGGATATGATAAGATTGTGGCTGCTATGGTTACTGTTGGATCTATCAGTGCTGGTTTAATTGGGAGTACTTATGCTTATAATAATTTAAGTGTTATGTTAGAAAGTTTCTCTTTGAAATTAGACTATCAAATTGGAGTTCGTTTTATTCTTTTAGCAGTTGCTGTAATTTTGGTAATTTTTAATGTTCTTATGTATATTAAAAATTCAATGAAAGATGTTCAATATGAGAAAAAAACGATTCGTTCTATAGAAGATGATGAAGAAGAGTATGAAGAAATTGAAGAAAAAGTTGAAACTACGAAGGTTGTTAAGGCAGCTAGTAAGAAGACTACTTCAAAGAAAAATATTGGAAAGAAGTCTACTTCTTCTAAGTCAAATTCAACAAAGAAAACAACAAAGTCTTCAAAATCACGTAGAAGTGATAATAAAGCAGCATTAAGGGACGAAGATATTATTGTTGTTAGAGAAAGTATTGATGAGGATACATTAGTTCCAAGTCCAGTCGGTGATGGTCGTAGAACTATGGCATTATCACTATTCTTATCACTATTATTTATTGTCTTAGTTCTAGCTTTTGTAACTTGGGGAGATAATGGATTTAAGATTAAGTTCTTTGATGATGTTACTTCAAACTTAACAAAATTAGAAGTGTTTAAATTCCCTATATTTGGAAAAATTTTAGGAAATGTTAATGCATTTGGTAATTGGACAGTTACTGATATGTTTTTACCAATGGCATTCACTTTGTTAATTCTAATCTTTGTTTATAGAGTTAGTTTAGAGGATGCATATGATGGTTTAGTAAAAGGTATGAAAAAAGCATTATTACCAGCTGCAATGGTAATTCTGTTATATTCAATTTTAGTACTTGTTACTTATCATCCATTCCAAACTGTCATTTATAAAGTTATATTAAGTTGGACCAAAGGATTTAATGTTGCAACTACTACTTTAGTAGCAATCCTTGCAAGTTTATTTAATTCTGATATATCTTATAGTTTTCAAAGTGCTATTCCTTATTATGTAAGTGTAGTTACTAATCTTAAAGATTTCTCAATTGCTGGAATTATTTTTCAATCTATGTATGGTCTTACAATGTTAGTTGCTCCTACTAGTTTAATTTTAATGGGAATATTATCTTATTTAGGAATCTCATATAAAGAATGGTTACGTAGTATTTGGAAACTTTTATTAGAGTTATTTATTATCTTATTACTTGTATTTATTATTTTAGCATTATTATAAGAAGAAAGGAGGTTATCTCCTTTTTTTTGTCTATTTTTGTCTTTATTTTTGTTCTTTCTTTTATTGATTTTGTTCTTTTTTTCACTGTATGATTTTAATGAGGTGACTAATGATGAATGCTTTTTTTGATGAAGAAAGTCAGAAAATAATTGTTGGTGCAAAAGAAGAAATGTTTGAATTAAAACATCCTTATGTTGGGAGTGAACATCTTTTATTATCTTTTTTAAAAAGAGAAGATTTAGAGGTTACTAAGTTATTAAATCGATATGGGATTACTTATGACTCTTTTTATCATTGTTTAATTGAATCTGTTGGATTAGGATCTAATAGTAATGAATGGTTTTTGTTTACCCCTATGTTAAAAAAGATTTTAATAAATGCATCTAATATTTCTAGAAATAAAGATCAACTTGTTACTCCTTCTTGTCTTTTTCTTGCATTTCTCAGGGAAGGGGAGGGAGTAGCAAATCGTATATTAATGTGTTTAAACGTTGACTTAGATGCTTTATATGATTGTTTTATTTCTTCTAATTATTTATTTGAAAATCATTCTTCAGGATTATTAGATCAGTTTTCTGTTAATATGAATGAACAAAGTAGTAAATATGATCCTGTCATTGGAAGAGAAAAAGAAATTAAAGAGATTATTCAAGCTTTATTACGTAAGAATAAAAATAATCCTTTATTAATAGGAGAGGCTGGAGTTGGGAAAACTGCTCTCGTTGAAGAATTGGCTAAAATGATATCAATTGGTAATGTGCCATTTCGTATCAAAAATTGTATTATTTATAATTTATCAATGGCTTCTTTGATATCTGGTACAAAATATCGAGGAGAGTTTGAGGAAAGATTTCAAAAAATATTAGATGAGGTGAAAAAAAATTCTAATATTATTTTATTTATTGATGAAGTTCATACTTTGATTGGAGCGGGTGGAGCTGAAGGAGCAATTGATGCTTCTAATATATTAAAACCTTATTTGGCAAGAGGAGAAATTAAAATTATTGGAGCAACTACAATTCAGGAATATTCCAAGTGGATTGCTAGTGATAGGGCTTTTGATAGAAGATTTCAAAAAATATATGTTGAAGAACCATTAAAATCTGATGTGAAGAATATTTTATTTCAATTAAAGCCTATTTATGAAAAGTTTCATCATGTCTTTTTTAGTGATTCTATATTAAATCAAATATTTCATTATTCCTATCAATATTTTTTTTATGGTAAGCAGCCAGATAAAGTTATAGATTTTTTAGATGAAGTCAGTGTTTATGTATCTGCAAAAGATTCCTATCAGAAAAATCAATTATACTTATATGAACAAAAAATCAATCATATTGTCTCAAAAAAGAATTGTTATATTTTAAATCATGATTTTTCTAAAGCAAAAAAGTGTCGTAGTCAAGAAAAAAAAATACGTATTAAGTTTCAGAATTATTTGTTTCATAATCCTAATGAATCATCTTTTTCTTTTATTACGGAAGATGATTTAAATCAAGTATTATTTTATAAAACTAAAATTCCTCTTGACTCTATTATGAAAGATCTTGTTTTATCTACTACTAGAAAACTAAAAAATGAGATTATTGGACAAAATAAAGTAATTTATACTTTACAGCAATATCTTATTAATACTGATTATCTTAAAAAAAGTAGACCGTTATCAATATTATTTGTTGGAAATAGTGGAGTAGGAAAAAGCTTTTTGGCATTTAAACTTTCTAAGTATCTTGTGGGAGAAGAATATTATTATGTTTTTCCAGTAAATGAATATTCTACAAAAGATATTTTTTATCAAAATATTGAAAATCGTATTTTATTAGCAAAGCTAGAAAAGCATCCTTTTTCTGTTATTGTTTTTGATTATATTGATCAATGTAGTTACTCTGTTTTGCATTCGATTATGGAATTAATGGATTCTGGCTTGTATGAAAGTAAAGATGGGAAGAAGTATAATTTCTCAAAATGTATTTTTATTTTTATCAATAGTAGTAATCAATCTAGTGTAGGATTTAAAGAAAGTGAATCTAATTATTCTAAAAATTTTGCTTTTTCCTCTAAGCTTCATTTAACTTGTTTTTTTGAAAATGTTCATTCTTCTTCTATTAAGAAATATATTTCTAATTATTGTTCTGTATATCATTATGATGATGATTTATTTCAATCTCTTTTTTGTTATGTTATAAATAATCATAATTATAAAAAATTTGGCTTTTATAATATTAATCAAACGATTGAAAAATATTTTACTCAAAATTGTATAACTATATAAATATTATATTTTTGTTCTTTTTTTGAGGATATTTGTTATAATTAGTGTGGTAGGTGATTTTAGTGAAAATTTATAATACATTAACAAAAAGAATTGAAGAGTTTATTCCTAATGAAGGAAATACTGTTAAGATGTATACTTGTGGGCCTACTGTGTATCATTATGCTCATATTGGGAATTTACGTACTTATATTTTCGAAGATATTTTAGAAAAAGGATTATCTTATTTAGGATATGAAGTAATTCGTGCTATGAATATTACTGATGTTGGTCATTTAACTAGTGATTCCGATACTGGAGAAGATAAAATGGCTAAAGGAGCAAGAAGAGAAGGTAAGTCTGTATATGAAATTGCGGATTTTTATACAGAGGCTTTTCTTAATGATATGAAATTATTAAATATAAAGGTTCCTTCTATTATCGAAAAAGCAAGTGATAATATTGATATTTATATTAAGATGATTCAAAAAATGATTGATGAAGATTATGCTTATTTATCTAATGGAAATGTATATTTTGATATTAGTAAAGCAAAAGATTATTATCAATTATCAGGAAAAAATGCTGATGATTTAAAGATTGGTGTTAGGGATACTGTTGAAGAGGATAAATCTAAAAGAAATCCTGCTGATTTTGTTTTATGGTTTACTCTTTCTAAGTTTGAAAATCAAATTATGAAATGGGATTCTCCATGGGGTGTTGGATATCCTGGCTGGCATATTGAATGTTCTGGGATTTCTTATAAAATATTTGGTGATTATTTGGATATTCATTGTGGTGGTGTTGATAATATATTTCCACATCATACTAATGAAATTGCTCAAAGTGAAGCTTATTTGGGACATAAATGGTGTAATTATTGGTGTCATGGTGCACATTTGAATGATGAGTCTGGAAAAATGAGTAAATCAAATGGAGAATTTTTAACAGTTTCTTTATTAGAACAGAAAGGGTATTCTCCTTTGGATTATCGATTCTTTTGTTTAAATAGTCATTATCGTAATCCTTTAGTATTTACATATGATTCTTTAGATGGAACCCGTAATGCGTTAAAGAAATTAAAAGCTAGAGTTCATTCTCTTTTAGATGAAGGAGAATTTGATGAAGAAGCTTTTCAAAAGTATAAAAAGCAATTTTCTGATGCTTTAAGCTCTGATTTAAATACTTCTTTAATGATTACTGTTGTATATGATGTTTTAAAAGATAAATCATTATCTGATAAAACAAAAAAAACTCTTATAGAGGATTTTGATCAGGTTTTATCTCTTGATTTGTTTGTAGAAGAAAAAAGTGAAATTGATTCTTCTTTAGAGCAAATGATAATGGATAAGATTGAAGAAAGAAAAGTTGCAAAGATGAATAAGAATTTTCAACTAGCTGATCAAATTCGTGATGATTTATTAAAACAGGGAATCAAACTAATTGATACGAGAGAAGGTACTACTTATGAAATAATTTAGAATTCGTTTTTACGAGTTCTTTTCTTATGCTATAATTAGTTTGGTGATATTATGAATTTATTGGAAATAAATGTTTTAGTCCTTGCCTATTTAGGAGATACTGTTTATGAAAATTATATTAGAAAACATTTGATTCAAAGTGGGATTGCGAATGTGAATGAATTACAAAAGGAAGCAGTTTCTTATGTAAGTGCAAAGGGACAATCTTACTATCTTCAACAGATGATTGATGATAGCTTTCTTACGGAAAAAGAATTAGATGTGGTGAAAAGAGCAAGAAATTATAAAACTACTTCTCATCCAAAAAATTGTGATATTATAACTTATAAATATGCGACGGGATTGGAAGCACTGATTGGATATTTAGATTTAGATAATCAAAAAGAAAGGATTGATGAAATTATGAATTTCATCTTAAGTTAGTAATATGTTAGTATATGGAAAGAATGTAGCTGAGGAATTGTTAAAAAATCATAAAAAAATACGAAAAATTATAATTCAAGAAGGTTTTTTTGATAAAAAGATAAATTTCCTTATAGAAAAATACAAATTTGAGGTAAAAATTTGTTCAAAAAAAGAAATGGATGGTTTGTGTTCTGGATTACATCAAGGTATAATTTTAGATGTTCCGGATTACAAGTATTATGATATACAAGATGTTATCAATGATCATTGTTCTTTTGTTGTTTTACTTGATCATCTTGAAGATCCACATAATTTAGGGGCAATTATTCGTACTTGTGAAGCTGCTGGAGTAACGCATGTTATTCTTCCTAAGAATCGACAAGTTCCTATTAATGCTACTGTTATGAAGACTAGTGTTGGTACACTTGATAAAGTTAAAGTAGTTTCAGTTAGTAATTTGGCTTATGCAATTGATTACTTGAAAAAAAATAATTTTTGGGTGATTGGTACAGCTTTAAATCATAGTGTGGATTATCGTGAGATTGACTATAGTGGAAATATAGCTTTGGTTATTGGAAACGAAGGGAATGGAATTTCTGATATTGTGGCAAAGAAATGTGATTTTTTAGCTAAAATTCCAATGTATGGTTCTACCAATAGTTTGAATGCTAGTGTTGCAGCTGGTATCATGATATATGAAGTAATTCGAAATAGAAAGTAGGGATTATGGATTATAAAAAGTATAATGATTATGAATTACTTTATATGGTTAGGGAAAATGATGATGCTTCAAGAAATGTTTTATATGAAAAATATCAGCCTATTATTAAAAAGATTGCAAATGAATTTTATTTACGTTTTTCTAGTTATGGGTATGATTATGATGATTTTATTCAGGAGGCAAATATTGCTTTTCAGAGATCAATTATTCATTATAATGAAGACAAAAATAATACATTTTATACTTTTTCTATTTTGTGTGTAAGGAGATCATTGCTTAGTTTTTGTCGTAAAATCTCTAATTCTAGAAAAAATATATCTAATGTTGAATTTGTTGATATTGACGAGTGTAATATTTCTGATGTGACTAGTGATATTTTTCAATTGTATGAGCATAAACAATTAGAGAATATTTTTCGTGAAATTATATTAGAGTTGCCTTTGGAAGTTAGTTGTATTTTTGAATTAAAGTTTAATGGTTTTACTTATCATGAAATTGGAATATTATTGGATATTCCTAGTAGCACAGCAGAGTTTAAAAATAGGACTGCAAAAAGGCATTTGATAAAACAATTGAAACAATTATCTACTATGAAGACAATTTAATTGTCTTTTTTTTTATTTTGTTTTACAATAATATTATGATAGAGGGTGTTTTCAATGAGCAATCAGTATGAACCTATTCCATTAGATGAATGGATTAGTATGCATTCAGAAGAAGATGAATTGCGTTCTTTATTTTTGAATTTAGATTTAGCCTTAAAATATATTCACGAACATGGGTATTGTGTTGAAGTTTTTTATCCTAGTGTTATAGAGGTATTGGATAATAAACCTGATCATATTCGATTTCGCAAGTTAATGGAGTTGTCTAAGGATTCTTACCGAAGAAGAGAAATGATTAAGGAGGATATTTTTAATTCAACATTCATTCAAATTGGAATTTATTCAAATAGTTTAAAGTATTTAAAGCCTGATTTTTTGAAAGAGAATTTTGATTCTTTTATTCAATTTTTACCAAGTGAAGATGTTCCTTATTATCGTGGAGTAGTACAACGAGGTGCTTCTGTATATTTTTCAGAATATGCTAATGAAAAAAGAAATAGAGATTTAACAACTTTAGAAAACCAATTAGGTGATAATGGAGGCTCTAGTCATCAAATGATTAAAAGTAATGGAAGATTTGCTGGAGTTGAGCCTATTACTAATGATAGGATAAATGATTCTATTTACAGACAAATTAATGGACTAAATGATTCTGCGTTTGTTCATGCTTTAATTATTCCTACAGTTGTCTTTATTACTTTGTTCTTGTTTGCTTTAATTTCTTGGATTGTTAGCTGTTTTATTTAAAAATATTGACATTTCAATGGTGTTATGCTATTTTAATGGTGTAAGCACTTTGAAGTGTTTTTATTTTGAATGAAAGAAAATAGGTGAAAATATGGCTGAAGTTAGAAAAAGAGTTATAGAAGATAAATATAACACTGGCAAGATAAAAAAATCAATGAATGAGAAGAATAATAAAAATACACCTAAGAAAAATAAAAATTCTGTTAGTAAAAAGAAGCAATCTACTGAAAAAAAGAATTTATTGGTACGTTTTCGTATCTTTTGTAACGGTGTTAAGAGTGAATTTTTAAAAGTTCATTGGCCTTCAAAAGGTGATATGATTAAGTATTCTATTGCAACGATTATTTTTATTGTTTTTTGTTCTGGATTTTTCTTTGTCATTGATATTATATTTGCTTTTATTCAATCTTTATTTAGTTAAAAAGGAGTTATATTATGGATAAACAATGGTATGTAGTTAATACTTATTCTGGACATGAAAATAAGGTAAAAGAAAAACTTGAAATGAGAGCAGAATCAATGGATATGCAAGATTATATTTATCGTGTTGTCATTCCAGAAGAAAAAGTTGTAGAAGTAAAAGATGGTGTGACAAAGGAAAAGAGTAAAAAGATGTTTCCTGGTTATATATTAGTAGAAATGGTGATGACGGATGAAGCTTGGTATGTTGTTCGTAATACACCTGGTGTTACGGGTTTTATTGGATCAAGCGGAAAAGGTGCAAAACCAACGCCATTACAACCTTATGAAGTGGATAAAATTCTTGGTAATATGGGTATTAGTAGAATGGATGTTGATACAGAACTTTCTGAAGGTTCAAAAGTTAAAATTATTGCAGGACCATTTAATGGAATGTTTGGTACTGTAGACTCTGTCGATTTACCTAATCAGAAGGTAATGTTGTTGGTAGACTTATTTGGACAAGAAACTTCTGTTGAAGTTGAAATTAATCAGATTGAAAATGCTTAGTATTACTTGCATTTTATAGGATTCTATGTTATTATTTAGGGGCTATATTTATTTATAGATATAGATTTAGTGGGAAGCATGGTTTGCATTTTAAAAGCGGTAATCAAGCTATTTGGACCACTCGCGAAAACTAAAAAATAGGAGGTGTTTTTCGTGGCAAAAGAAGCAGTTAAAAAAATAAAATTACAAATTGAGGCAGGAAAAGCTACACCAGCTCCACCAGTTGGAACTGTATTAGGTCCTGCTGGAATTAATCTTCAAGATTTTTGTACTAAATATAATGAAGCAACAAGAGATAAAATGGGAGATGTATTACCAGTAGAGATTTCTATTTATGAAGATAGAAGTTTTGACTTTGTAGTTAAAACTCCACCAACTGCCTTTTTATTAAAGAAATATGCCAAGGTAAAAAAAGGTTCTGTTAAAGGGTCTAAAGAAATAGTAGCGACTATTTCTGAGGCAACTTTAAAGGAAATTGCAGAAATAAAATTACCTGATTTAAATGCATATACAGTTGAAGAAGCAATGAAAATTGTTGCTGGAACTGCAAAAAATATGGGTATTGCTGTTGAAGGTCAAGAGTAATTCTCATTTAATTAACATTCTGTAGGTTATACCTAGTGGAAGGAAAAAAATAAATCTGAATAGAATTGTTTATTCTATGATGGGTAGAAAATCCGCTTTAACCACATAAGGAGGGAATAAAATGAAAAAAAGAAGTAAGAAATATACTGAAGCAAGTGCTAAAATTGAAAAAAGTAAAGTATATTCAAAAGAAGAAGCTGTTAAATTAGTAAAAGAAACATCAATTAGTTCTTTTGATGGGTCTGTTGAAGTAGCATTACGTCTTAATCTAGATACTAAGAAAGCTGATCAACAGCTTAGAGGTGCAATTGTTTTACCTAAAGGAACTGGAAAAACAAATAGAGTTTTAGTAATTGCTAGAGGACCAAAAGCTCAAGAAGCTAAAGATGCTGGAGCTGATTATGTAGGAGATACTGATATTCTTGAAAAAATTGAGAAAGAAAACTGGTTTGACTTTGATACTATGATTGCAACTCCAGATATGATGCCACTTTTAGGTAAATTAGGTCGTGTTTTAGGACCAAAAGGATTAATGCCTAACCCTAAAACTGGAACTGTTACTATGGATGTTGCTAAAGCTGTAGAAGAAGTTAAAGCAGGACGTGTAGAATATCGTACTGATAGTTTTGGAAATGTACATGGCGTTATTGGAAAGGTTTCTTTTGCAGAAGCTGACTTACTTGCTAATTTAGATGCTTTTGTTGCTCAAATTTTAAGAGTAAAACCTGCAACTGTAAAAGGTGAATATATTAAGAATATTTCTATTTCTTCAACTATGGGTCCTGGTATCAAAGTTGAAAATAGTTTTGACAAATAAAAAATAATTAGTTATAATAAAGACAATTTGTTGGTGCCATAGACAGTAGGTATAAAAGTAAATCCTACCGAGGACTTTGTTGATAAGTAATAAAAGTTCTTTTGCTGTCTATGTAAAAGGACTTTTTTATGGCATTTCTAAATAAGGAGGTGTATTATGGCAAGTAAAGCAATCTTAGAGCAAAAGCAAGCAATTATTGATGAAATTAAAGAACGTACTGAACACGCTAATAGTATTGTTTTGTTTGATTATCGTGGAATCACTGATAGTGAAGCAAAAGAATTACGTGTAAAATTAAGAGAATCAAATGCTGATTATAAAGTATATAAAAATACTTTAATGGCACGTGCTTTTCATGATTTAGATATTGATTTAGATGAAGCTTTATCTGGACCAAGTGCTTTTGCATATAGTGATGATCAAATAGCTCCAATTAAGGTACTATCTGAATTTGCTAAAGAACACCCTGCATTAGTTTTGAAAGTAGGAATTGTAGATGGAGAAAAAGCCGACCAAGCAAAATTGGCAGAATATGCTACATTACCATCAAGAGATGGACTACTTACAATGCTTGCTGGTGGTATGATTGGTCTTGTAAGAGACTTATCAATTTGCTTAGACTTATATAGTCAACAAAAAGAAGAAAATGAATAATAATAAGAATTAGAAAAATAGGAGGAATTAAAATGGCAAAATTTACAAAAGATGATTTTATCAGTGGTTTAAAAGAGATGAATTTATTAGAAATTAAAGAATTAGTAGATGCAATGAAAGAAGAATTTGGAGTTGATCCAAGTGCTGTAGCTGTTGCTGCACCAGTTGCTGGAGGAGCTGCAGAAGATGCTGGACCAAGTACTGTTACTGTTTCAATTGCTGATCCAGGAGCTGGAAAAGTTGGTGTAATTAAAGCAGTTAAAGAAATTACTGGTTTAGGATTAAAAGAAGCAAAAGATATCGTTGATTCAAACGGTGTTGTAAAGGAAAATATTCCTACTGCTGAAGCTGATGAAATTAAAGCTAAGCTTGAAGAAGCTGGAGCTACTGTAGAAGTTAAGTAATTAACTTCTTTTTTTTAATTTTGAAAAAGCTAATTCCTATTTTTTAGTATTTTCTTTGTTATATATTATATTAATAGTAATTTTGTATTAAAAGATTCCTATTTTTTTATTGACTTATTTTTTTCTTATGCTATAATCAAATTAACATAGGAATGCAAGTTAAGCAGTTAGAACTGAGAATACTCAGTATTTAACAATGTCTGTAGAATTAAAATATACTAGACTC
>CAMOGG010000002.1 GCA_946614095.1 uncultured Caryophanales bacterium
GTTAGTATTAAAGTGTAAAGAAAGAATTCTTTCTTTTTTTCTTTTATTGATATATAATATGTGGGAGGTGTAACATGAAACTATTAGTGGAAGTCAATCATAAGGAACATTTACCTATTCAAAATGTAGATGGAATTATTTTACCTTTAGAGGGATATGCAGTTGAGTCTATTACTTATTTTTCTATGGAAGAGATTCAGAATATTATTCAGAATTCTTCTTCGGAAGTATTTGTTAAGATGAATCGTAATTTTTTTAATGATGATATCAAAAAGCTTACTACTATTTTAAAAGATTTAGATCAGATGAATATTGCAGGAATTCTTTTTTATGACTTGGCTCTTTTAGAATTAAAACAAGAATTAAAGTTATCAGTGGATTTGGTTTGGAATCAGACTCATATGGTTCATAATTATAGAACTTGTGATTATTATTATTCTCGAGGAGTAAAGTATGCAGTTTTAGGGAAAGAACTTACATTAGAAGAGATTAAAGAAATTTTAAAGAAGAGTAAAATTACTAGCATGGTAGAGGTTGTTAGTAGACCAAGTATTGCTTTTTCTAGAAGAAAATTACTTACAAATTATGGAAAAGATTTGGGAGTAGATGTTTCTTCTTCCATGGATATAGAAGAAAAGGTTAGTAAAGAAAAGATTCATGTTATTGAAGGTTCAGATGGTACGAGCTTTTTCTTAGATACCATTATGAATGGTACTAGTATAATTCATGATTTATATGTGGAAGATTGCCCCTATATTATTATAAAAGAATATGGAATAGAAGATTGTTTTATGGAACTTGTTACAGATACTATGGATTATATTCATGGTGGCTGTTGTGATAATCAATATATAGAGAAATATCGGAAATTGGGGGATTATACGAATTTCTTTTTCAAAAAAACAATTTATAAGGTGAAATAAAATGAAAAAAATAGAATTATTATCTCCCGCTGGAGATTTGGAACGTTTAAAAGTAACTCTTTTATATGGGGCAGATGCTGTATATATTGGAGGAGAAAAATATAATTTAAGAGCGAATGCTCATAATTTTACATTTGATGAGATTCGTGAGGGATGTTGTTTTGCACATAAATTAGGGAAAAAGGTTCATTTAACTTTGAATATTGTTTTTCATAATGAAGATATGGATGGAGTAGAAGAATATATTCATAAGGTAGTTGAATGTGGAATTGATGCTTTTATTGTTAGTGATCCTTTCTTAATATCTTATATAAAAACCAATTTTCCTCATGTAGAAGTTCATTTATCTACACAGAATTCTACGAGTAATTATAAAGCAATAGAGTTTTTTGAAAAAGAAGGAATTGATCGAGTTGTTTTAGCTAGAGAATTATCAAAAAATGAGATTGAAGATATTATTAAACGTGTTTCCTGTGATATAGAAGTATTTATTCATGGAGCTATGTGTACGTGTTTTTCTGGGCGTTGTGCATTATCCAATTATATTACGAATCGTGATGCGAATCGTGGGGGATGTGCTCAAGTTTGTCGCTTTTCATTCTCTTGCCCACATGAGAAAGATTTTACGATGGCTTTAAAAGATATGAATATGGCTGAATATATTGGTGATTTAATTGAGATTGGTGTTAGAAGTCTAAAAGTAGAAGGAAGAATGAGATCTTTATATTATTTAGCAACAGTGATTGGTACTTATCGTGAGATTATTGATTTATATTATGAAAATCTTCTTACTTCAAAGAGAATGGAAGTATTACAAGAGAGACTTGATCGAGTTGCAAATCGAGAGACTTCTACCCATTATTTTATGAAGGAAGCTGATGATACTGATCAATATTATACAGGGAGAGTAGAAGTATCTAATCAAGATTATTTGGGACAAGTTATTGATTATCATGATCAATTAATTCAGTTTTATGAAAGAAATTATTTTGAAGTAGGAGATTTGATTGAAGTCTTTACTCCTGATGGAGAACATATTTCTTTTGTAGTAGAAGAATTGTTTAATGATAAAATGGAATCTGTTTCTGTAGCGAGACATCCTGATTCTATTTATTATGTGAAATTAGAGGGTAATTATGAAATACCAGAGTACTCCATGATGAAAATTGTTTCTAGAAGGGAGAAATAATATGGATGTAATGAAAGTTGCAAGAGAACATTTTTTAAATAATGAAAAGAACTTATCTAAATATGCATGTAGAGATTGTGATGCAATTCGCTTTCAAGAGGAAGAATTTGATATTCGACCTAATTATTTTCATGATATTGACAGGATTATTCATTCTTTGTCTTATACTAGATATTTAGATAAAACACAAGTTTTTAGTAGAAGTGATAATGATCATATTAGTAAGCGAATTACTCATGTACAATTAGTTAGTAAGATTGCTCGTACGATTGGAAGAGCACTTTCTTTAAATGAAGATTTAATAGAAGCAATTGCTTTAGGTCATGATATTGGTCATACTCCATTAGGGCATGTTGGAGAGTCTATTTTAAACGAAATATCTTTACGAGAATTAGGGGAATATTTTGCTCATAATATTCAGAGTGTTCGACATTTGATGATAGTAGAAAATCATGGCAAGGGATTTAATCTTTGTATGCAGGTATATGATGGTATTATGTGTCATAATGGAGAGATGTTATCTTCTAAATATACTCCTGTTGTAAAGGATGAAGAAGAATTTTTTAGAGAATTTGCAGAGTCTTATCATGATATTAAAAAGTCTAATCGTAATCATCCTATGACTTTAGAAGGATGTGTGGTTCGTATTAGTGATATCATAGGATATATTGGTAGAGATATAGAAGATGCTATTATGATTGGAAAAATCAAACGAGAAGATTTACCAAAAGAAATTGTAGAAGTCTTAGGGAATACCAATCGGGATATTGTAAATACTATTATTTTAGATATTATTGAACATAGTATGAATAAGTCCTATATAAAAATGAGTGATGATGTATATCATGCTTTATTTGCTTTAAAGAAGTTTAATTATGAAAATATTTATCAATATAGTGTCACTTCTTCTGAATTAGAATATTATAAAAAGGGAATGAATAAAATATTTGATAGATATTTAAAAGATATTCAAAATAAAAATAAAGATAGTATTATCTATCGTATCTTTTTAGATAATCAGTGTGAAAAATATTTACATAATACAAGTGATAAACGAATGGTTATTGATTTTATTGCTGGTATGACGGATGAATTATTTTATAAAGAAATAGAGCAATAATTGATTTTTTTATCATATTGTGTTATAATATGTCCACTTTTTTAGAAAGGAATTTTTATTATTATGAAAGATTATTCTTTAAGTAAAGAAGCAGAAAAAGATTATATTGTACATGTTTATCAACATGATAATAATACCTATACTGTTGTGTTTGCGGATGGTAGAGTATTTGAAAATGTTGATGTTTGTGATGAAAATTTTGACAAGCTAACTTCTATCTTGGAAGAACAAGCAAAACATGGTGTTCAAAATATTGATACTTTTCGACGTAGAGCAACTAAGTCTGGAGTTATGACAGCATGTGTTGGAGCACTTCTGACAGCGGCTAGTGTTGGAATATCTTCTATGCCTACGTTGCAAGGACAAGATCCTATTTTTGTAGCGAGTACTTTAGGAATGATTACAATTCTAGGAACGATTCCTGCTTTTGCAAAGTTAAAGATGGATTGTGATAAGGTTCATGAATTAGAGAAGTTACAGTTTAGAAATCGTCATCTTGATGTATTGTCTAGTTATAAAGATTATCCTAACTCTTTAGCAGGTTTAAGTCGTGATCAAAAGTCCATGATGGGTTATTATGAAAATCCATTTCATATCATGAATATGGACTCCTTTACGGAAGAAGATCTTAGAACTATTGTAACAAATATTCGTCAAGAAAAGGCATTACAGTTTGTTTATCGTAAGTAGTTATTATTCTAAAAAAGGAACTTGAAAAAGGAAAAATAATATGCTATACTATGGCAAGTTGGGTCTATAAACTCAGAGTATGAAAAAATGTAAAAAATTATGAGGTGATGAAAATGGCAAATAAAAATACAGTTTATCTAACTCAAGAAGGATTAGATGATTTAAAGAAGGAGTTAGAGGATTTAATTAACGTGAGAAGGCCTGAAAATATACAAGCTATTAAAGAAGCTAGAAGTTTAGGAGATTTATCTGAAAATGCAGAATATGATGCAGCAAGAAATGAGCAAGCTCAAATAGAAGGAAGAATTAAACAACTTGAAAAAATGTTAGAGAATGTTTCTATTATTACTGAGGTTACTACAGATAAAGTAGGTATCGGTAATACTGTTTCTATTAAATATGTTGATGATGATGAAGAAGATGAGTATAAGATTGTTGGTAGTCAGGAAGCTGACCCATTTGAAAGTAAAATTTCTAATGAAAGTCCGATTGCTCAAGCATTATTTGATCATAAAGTAGGAGATATTGTTACTGTTGATAGTCCTAATGGAAATTATGAAGTAGAAATTATTGAAATAAAGTAAGATAATTCGACAAATTATTCTTTGAAAAAAACTTATTCTAGAAATAGAATAAGTTTTTTTTGGAGGAAATATGAAAAAAGGGATTATTTTAATAATATGTTGTGTTTTATTGACAGGGTGTGTACCAAAAACTAAGGCTCAATTTGATGATATTATAGAAGAGGCAGATCCTATTCGAAAGGAAGATAAAATTGTTGGAATGAATTATAAGATTACCATTCCTAAAAATTATTCTTTTTATCGAGTACTTTCTACTCATATTGTTGATTCTATTGCTCATTATAAAGATTTGAATGATATTCAATCGTTTGTTGTATCGGTTACTTTGAAAAATGAAACAGAGAAAGATATTCGTTTAAAAGAAGTATTGGTTAAAAATGATGATATAGTGACGAATCGCTTTTCTAATGATATTATTTTTTATAAAGGTGGAGTTAATTCATTTTCTATTGTTATTGGTCAACCATTATCTTTTCAATCATTTATTGAATTTGTTTTTGATAAATGATTTTTTATTTTTTCCTTTTTTTTTTTGAAATATTAGGTTATACTTAAGTAGAGAATAAGGTTTACTTTAGGAGGATGAGTTATGAAAAAGAGAATTAAAGTTATTTTGACTTTAGTGATTTTGGGTTGTATGGTTTGGTTTTTAATTGTTTCTCCATTGATACAGTTTCATCGTAATGAGAAGAGTGTTGAAAAAGCAGGGAAAAGATATTTTGACTTGAATCAAAATGAGCTTCCAACTGGAGAGAGGGTTAAAACGTTGAGTTTAAAAAAACTTTATTTTGAAAAACTTTTGGAAAATGATATTTTTGCTCCTTATACTCGAAAAACTTGTTCTTTAGAAAAAAGTTGGGTTAAAGTCAAAAGAGAAGAAAATGATTATCAATATTATGTATATTTGGATTGTGGTATCTTAAAATCTTCTGTTGATGCGAAGGGACCTGTTATTCGGTTAAAAGGTAAGGAGAAAATAACTCTAGGGGTTGGTGATCAATATGAAGATCCTGGTATTTCTAGTGTGGTTGATGATGTGGATGGAAAACTAAATACTTCCGATGTAAATATTAAAGGAAAAGTAGATACATCAAAAGTTGGGGTTTATGAAATTACTTATTCTGCTTATGATAAACTTAGTAATGCTGGAGTAGCTACTCGTACTGTTTCTGTTGTTAAAAAGGCTTATAATACTTTTAAAAAGGATTTAGGCAAAGAAACAAATTATAAAGGTATGCCTACGAATAATTATGTAAGACTTTCTAATATGGTTTTTGCGGTTTATGGTATTGATGAAAACAAGAATATAGTTTTAGTGGCAGATAAAGATGTTGCGAATGTCAGCTATAATAAGATTAATGATTGGTTGAAATATTACTATCAGCATTTTACTAAGAAATCAAAATCTATGATTGTTCCAAGTAAGTATTGTAATATGAAAGTTGATGAGAGTAACCTTAATACAACAGAGTGTACTTCTTATACCAAAGAGAGAAATGTTTATATTCCTTCTATTGTTGAAGTAAATAAAGCAGCGGGTGATTATGATAGCTTCATGAAACCAGTTACTATGTCTTGGCTTTCTACGAGTCAAGATTCCAAAAAAGCATATTTAACCCGTAATGTTTTTTATGGAAGTGATTATGAAAAAAGTTTTGTGGCTTATGATATAACAGAAAACTATGGTGTTCGACCAATGCTTACTATAAAAGGTAGTACTTTAATTACTGGTGGTGATGGTAGTTATGCAAATCCATATACTTTTGGAGATTCTGAGCCTGCTAAAGGATCATCCTTATTGAATACAAGAGATACAGGAGAATATATTTCAGATGGTTCTTTCTTATGGAGAATTGTTGATGTTATGAAAGATGGTACTACGAAAGCTATTAGTGAAGAAGTTATTACTCTTGCAGAGGCAAAACAAGATTCTCTTTCTGAAAGAATTACCTATAATCCAAAAGATAAGACTAGTGTTGGTTATTATATTAATAATAAAGTTAGTGAGTTTGTTGATACTTCTAAACTTGTTAATCATCAAATAGAAGTTCCAATTTATCAAAATAAGATTATTTATGGTGAAGAGTCTACAACAAAAAAATATAACGTTGTTTTGTCAGCACCAAATATGTTTGAAATGTTTAGCGCAGCACCTTCTTCTACAAGTAGTTCTTATTGGTTTTTAAATACTTCTTTAGAAAATGGAGTGGGGGCGGCTTTAACTGAAATAGGTGTTCCTTATAATGATAAGATAGGTCCTTATACTACTTTATCGGTGCGTGTTGTTGGGTATTTTAAAGATAGTACAATTATTAGTACTGGAAAAGGTACTGAGAATTCTCCTTATGTTGTTAAGTAGGTGTTGGTATGCTTGTGAATAAAAAACATAAAGAATTATTCGGTATTATTCTACTTCTTTTTATTGCTATTATTGCTGTTCTTTATGAAATATGTCGTCCATATTATAATAGTGTTAATCGTGTTTCTAATATTTTAGAAGAAAAGAAAAAAGATACGAAAGATTATCATACGATTGGGTGGCTTAAAGTGCAGGGAACAACTTTAGATTTACCGATTTTGACTATTAATCATAAAGATCCGCCTGTTAATAGAGAACATTTTTCTTGGGTATTAAATGAAGATGATCAATATCATAATGTTATGAATATACTAGGTCATAATATATTTAATTTATCATCTTCTCCTAAATTACATTTGGAGCATTATCAAAGATTTGAAGATTTGTTATCTTTTGTTTATTATGATTTTGCAAAGGAGAATAAATATATTCAATTAACTATTGATAATAAAAATTATATTTATAAAATATTTTCTGTTGGTTTTATTCCATCTTATGAAGTATCTCTTTTTCCAACTGGCGAATATTCTAGGGAGCAATTATCTAAACAAATTTCATGGTTGAAGGATATTTCCGTTTATGACTATGATTTGGATGTTCAGAATGATGATCATATTATTTCACTGGTTACTTGTACAAGGCTATTTGGTTATAATGATATGTCGAAAGACTTTATTGTTAGTGGTAGATTGGTTCATTCTGGTGAACTTATTTCAGATTATAAAGTTACTAAAAATAATCAATATAAAGAAATAAATAAAATATTGAAAGGTGATGGTGAGAATGAAGATGCTTCTTCAACATAAAATAAAGATTTTGTTGATTGTACTTTTTGTTTTTTCAGTTTTCTTTGTTGCATCTCTTTCTTTTGACGGTAATTCTATTACTAAGAAGAAGAGTGAAAAATTAGAAGGAGAAACTGTAACAACAAGTAAAAAGGTAAAATGTGAAAATTATACTGTTCAAGAAGCAGAAGATAAGAAGAAAAGTGGTTTTGATTTTTTTGGTCGTTATGGTACGGAAGGTGAATTTTCTAAAAATGGTGATTTTACCATTTCAATTTCCCCAAGTACTTCAAAATCAAACAATCCAGTTGGTTCTGATTTTGAATTGTATGTTGAAAAAATTTCCATTGTTAGTTTGTTAGAACAAAATGATGATTTAGTAGACTCAATGGAGAAGTATACTGTATATAATTCTAAAGATTATGGACCAGATGATTATCGATTGTCTAAAAAGAAAAGTATCACGATTAGTAGATCTGAAGTAGAATCACTTGCATCTTCAGTAACAAGTGCTGATGCTGATACTGTTTTAATTACTTTGAAAGCAGTTAAGGCTAATTCTGATCCAATGTGTGAAGGAACTGTTTTTTATAATGTAGAGGTTGGTCTTGATTCTTTTTCTAGTGCTGTTTCTGAACCGATTGAAGGGGTTGAAACAGTAGGAGATTATTATATTGCTCCTGTTTCTATTGATTGTAATAATCCGAAAGATGACTTTGAACAAAGTTATTGTGTAGGAGAGAAAGGTTACTTTAATCCTGGAACAAAAAAAACTGTAACAGTTAAAGATAAGAGTAGCGATTTAAAAAGAAATGGTGGTACTTTTAAGAATATTCGTTATGCTTTAAAATGTGATGCTCATTCGATTGTACCAAGTAATAGTTCTATTGCGAAAGATAGTGCTAGTGAAAGTAAATACTATGTTAATGATGAAATATTAAAGGCTTCTCATACAACTAGTGAGTCTTTTGGTAACTATACGTATCATTATGCACCAGGTTTGCCTACAGAAACGGTTCCAATTAAGGTTGATACCACCTGTACTGAAACATTGCATGTTCAGTATGGACCACCTGTATCTGTAAAAGCTGGAATTTGTTTTGAATATAATGTTAAAGTTACTAGTACAGTAGTTTGTAAAGCTTCTAAGGTACCTGCACCTAAGGCTGCCACTTATTGTAATCCTATTCCAAAATGTTATCATAAAACCGGTAATTGGACAGGAGCCAATGCTGGACCTAATGATTCTTTTGATATGTGTATTCAGCAATGTGATGGTGGAAAGTATTCTGACTATTGTAGTCAAAAATGTTATAGTTCTATTTATACTGTTGGAGAAAAGAGAACTTCTAGTATTCTTGATGATTATAGTGTTCAACAGATAAAATCTTATCGTAAAGATAAAAATGGTCGTCAAAGAATTACTACTAGCTCTAATGTTGATAAAGCTAATGCTTTAATTGATAGTATTAATAAATGTTTATCGTTGGAAGAGAAAAGTACTTTAAAAAATTCACATTATACAATGACTAATTATCCGAATGTTGGAACTTCTGGTGGAATAAATTTCTATGGATGTTATTATTGGGATGAGTCTGCTAAAGAAATTAAGTGGGCTTCTGGTATTGAAGGTAATATTTTAGAAAATTCTCATGGTAAAGTTGGTAATGCAAGATATGCTCCTGGAAGATGGTATGGTGTTCATCGTAAAACTTCTAATTACGCTGGATATTCTTCAAATGATGGTTTCATGCGTAAAGCTTTTTCATCTGGTTTATGTACTGCTTCCTGTAGATGGGATGGATGTTCTCAGACAGAATATTGGAATCCTGCTCAGGCTAAAGCAGATTATGATGAGAATATGAAAGTCTTTAATGATGCAAAAACAGCGGCTGAGAAGGCAAGCACTTGTTCAGAGAAAACAACAGAATTTACTATGAAAGTTACGGAGTATGGTACTTATATGAAATCTGCTGATACGTTAACCTCAAAGCCTTCTGGACAAAATATTGACGAAAAAGAAAAATTATTAGGGAAAAGATATGTTAGAGATTATTCTAAGTGTTATCAAACCTCTGATATTAATAAAAATGAGATGTATCAAACGGTTTGGGGATTCCCTGGTGTTTGGCAAGATGCAAAGAGTATGAAAATTTCATTTGTACAAGTTCCTGATTCTGTTTTCATTTCTAATAAATTTTGTCTTCCGTTAGATGCTAAAACAGTTAATGAGAAATGGTGGACTTATTACTATACTGCTCAATATGAGCATAGTACAACGAGTTTAACGTCTCAAACTTATCAAGATAAATGTATGAAAACTACAACGTGTACTAATTGGGTACATGAAAATGATATCGATTGGGATAAAGATATTACATATAATATTACAGGTTCTACTGATAATTTTGGTCATTTTGGATGGAACTTGGATGTTAGTTGTTTCTATGCATATTCTACGAATCCAACAACCGGTAAGGACTGTAAACCTTCTATTGAGTGTGATTCTTCTAGTGGATATACAGTGCGAAGTGTTGATTTATCCGATATGTTTCCTAGTCCAGATGGTGAAACTCATTCTGCTGATACAACCGGAAGGGATACTGGATTTAACTGGACAAAGTATGCAACAAATGTTAAAAAAGATCCTAATTATGTTAGTGATCCTATTGCCTATTTGAAAGAAACTCAAAAAAATGAAATTTTATTGCGTAAACGAGGAAAATCTACTTATACGAATGAAGCAGAATTGGATTATCGTATTTATTTATCTCGTGAGGATTTACGTAATATTAAAAAATATGTTACTAGTGATTCATTCTCTTATACGGATTATGGCTCTCGTGGTAAATTTATTCCAAATGGAAGCGTTTTAAGCTATCAAAGTAACGTATTACGTTCTACTACTTCGAATGGACTTTCAGTATTTAATTCTGATAATATATTAGTAGATGAAAGTCTGTTGAAATGTAATAATGTAGATAATGGTAAGTGTGCACAATTTGTTAGTGAGGTGAAAGAATAATCTATGAATAAAGGTATGTTAACAATTGGGATTATTTTACTTTCTATTATTTCTTTGCTATTACTTAATGTTTTAAATAACTATATGACTGGTGGAGAGTTAGATTATTATCTTGTCAAAGAAACTGCTGATGCTGCTATGTTAGATGCAGTTGATAATACATATTCTGCTGTAACTTGTGGATTGCCTCGAATTGATAAAGAAAAATTTGTGGAAAGTTTCGTTTTACGTTTTGGTAGTAGTATTGATGGCAGTAGAGGTTATGAATTGAGCTTCTATGATATTAATGAAGTACCTCCTAAAGTAAGTGTTCGAGTAGATTCATTGACTGTCTTGTCATTTAATGTAACCGGTGGAGAGGAAAAGGATACAAAACAAGCGGCTGATATCACAACAGAATATAGTGCTATTTTAGAGAGTAATTATATTTCAGATATTACAGTAGAAGAAGGATTAAGAAGTTCAAATCCTACTGATAAATCTTATGATATGTGTCGTCCTCTTGATGAGATTTCAAAAGAAAGTAAGTGATGTTACTTTCTTTTTTTTGTTTTTTTAATTATTTTTTATTTTATCTTTTAAAAAAATTGAAATTGTTGTATACTTAATAATAGTAATAATAGGGGAGTGTGATTTATATGATTTTTCGTAAACCATATGCATTCTTAATTAAAAATTTTAGAAAAATACATATTGTTTTGTTATTAATTAGTTTATATTGTGCTTATCAATTATTTGATGTTAGTCGCTTTGTAAGTGATTTTATGCAATATGGTACTTATGATATTTTTCAAAATCCTATTAGTAAACATATTACTTGGTTATTAAGACTTTCTACACTTTTGTTGGCTGCAGGTAGTGCTGCGTTATTAATTTTATTACGATATAAAAAGAAACCTTGGAAAGTATATCTCATTCCAATTATTGAATATTTGGTTTTATTCTTTGTGTTGGGAATGGTTAGTAGTTTCTTTAATGCTTATTCTAATACGGTAGAGACAACAGATTTACGATTGTCTAGGGATTTATTGATGATTTTCATTATTGCTCAATTGCCTGCTATTGGAATTTTCATCATGCGTATTCTAAATCTAGATATTAAAAAGTTTAATTTTAACTCTGATGAAGAATTTTTACAGTTATCAGAGCAAGACCGTGAAGAATTTGAAGTTAATTTTAATTTTGATATTAATTCGGTTAAACGATTTTCTAGACGTGCTTTTCGTAATATTCGCTATTTCTATATTGAGCATAAATTAATTTGTAATACTTTAGTAATACTTCTTGTCGTTTTTACTAGTTTCCAAATTTATCGCTCTATTTTTATTACCCATAAGAGTTATTCTGAGGGTGATGATTATATGATTAATGGATATACCTTTCAAGTTCATAATAGCTACTATACTGATAAGGATTATAGTGGTACTGTGATTTCTAAGAAAAGTAATTTTGTTGTTGTAGATTTGGATGTTGTTAATCATGCTGCACGAAGAAGTTTACGAATTGATAATTTCCATTTGAAAAATGGAGTAGAGGATTATACCACTACTAGAAAAACTTATGCAACAGAGTTTCAAGATTTAGGAGAAACTTATGATAGTGTAAAAGAATTACAGCAAAATGAAAAATTTCATTTTATTATTGTTTTTAAAGTAGATAAAGATTTGAAATATAATCGGTTTCAATTATATTATCAAGAAAAAGATTATTTAAGAAAGATTAAGTTGAATGTAAAAGATGTTAGTGAGATTCAAGATGAAAAAGTGATAACGATAGGAGATAGTATGAATTTTTCTCTTCGAGGAAAGAAAGAATCTATTTCTATTGATGATTATGAGTTTCTTGATTCTGTTGATTATTTAAGTCGTATTTGTGGAGTTGTTAATTGTTTTACGGAACCACAAGTGTTTACTGCCCCAAGTGATCAAAAAGTCTTAAAAATTGAATTTTCTTCTATTCTTTTTGAGGGGAAAGACATGGTTGACTTTTCAAATGAATATGGTAAAATTATTTATATAGATAATAGTAATGAGGATAATGAAGAGGTTGAACTTAACTTTAAGTATCCATTTTCTAAAGTAGCTACTGGTAAATACCTTTATACTTTGGTTCCACGTGAACTAGAAGAGTCTTCTAGTTTGAAATTAGTGTATGTTGTGCGAAATAAAAAATATGTTTATCAGTTAGTATAGGGAGATTAATATGATGAAGAAAGATAATAAGTTGAAGTTTATTGTTACAGTTTTAATATGTTTTGCATTTGCATATTTTTTGATTATTTATCCAATTCAGGTTTTTCGTGGAAATGAGAATAAATTAAAGGATGCTGCTGCTCGTTATTTTGAATTAAATCCAAGCCAGTTGCCTACTGGTGAGCGGATTAAAACTGTTGCTTTAAAAGAGCTTTATCATGAAAAGTTTTTAGAAACGGATATTTATGCTCCGTATAGTAAGAAGACATGTTCTGTCGAAAATAGTTGGGTAAAGGTTCGTAAAGAAAATGAAGCTTATCGTTATTATGTTTACTTAGATTGTGGTGGTGCACTTCATTCTTTTGTGGATCATAAGGGACCAGAAATTACCTTGAATGGAAAAAAATATATTTCAATTGGTTTGGGAGAGGATTTTACGGATCCTGGTGTTAATCGAGTAGTAGATGCAAAAGATGGAAAAATTGATTTATCAAATGTCATTGTTAAAGGAAAGGTTGATAATCAAAAAGTCGGTACTTATGAAATTACTTATACAGCTTTTGATCAATTGAGTAATAAAACAGTTGTGACAAGAAAGGTAGAAGTTGTTCAAAAATTATATGATACAATTGCTACTAAACTAAATGGTACCCGTAATTTTGTGGGAAATCCAGATAATCACTATGTTCAATTATCTAATATGTTATTTAGAGTATTTGGTGTTAATGAGGATAATGATGTAATTCTTGTTGCAGATGAAGATGTTGCAAATGTTAATTATTCAAAATTAGATAAATGGTTAGATTATTATTATCAACATCTTAATTCCAATGCTCAAAAAATGATTGTGGACTCTCAATTTTGTAATGTAAGACTTTCTGAAAATAATTTAGATACTACTCAGTGCAATGCTTATACAAAGAAGAGAAAGATTTATATTCCTTCTGTTGTTGAGGTTAATAAAGCAGCTGCAGGGGATGAGAATTTTATGAAGCCTGCTACAATGTCTTGGATTGCTAATTCTAAAACAGATAATCAAGCTTATGTGACTCGTGATATTTTCTTTGATCAAGACTATGGAAAAAGTTTTCTACCATATAGTGTGTATGATAATTATGGGGTTCGTCCTATGTTAGTTATTAAAGGATCTTCCTTAATTACTGATGGTGATGGTACTCGTACAAATCCTTATCTTTTTGGAGATTCTAAGAAAGGGGCAAGTGGTTCATTATTAAGTAAGAGAAATACTGGTGAGTATGTTACTTCTGGAGGTATGTTATGGAGAATTATTGATACCTTTGAAGATGGAACTGTAAAAGTTGTAAGTGTTTCAACTTTATCTAGCCCAAGTTCTGTAGCTAGTTGCTATCCTGATCCTGATAATTCAAAAATTCTTTATAATCCAGAAGATAAAATGAGTATTGGTTATTATATTAATAACAAAAGTTCTGATTATATTGATTCTAAGGATTTTGTTAACCATGTTATTGAAGTTCCTATTTATAAGAATAAAATAATATTTGGAGAAGAGGTCAAAACAGTTAAATATAATGTGATGTTTTCGGCTCCTAATATGTATGAGATGTTTAGTGCCCAGGTTCGTAACCTAGTGGGATATTACCCTCATTCTTATTGGCTAGTAAATAGTTCTAATGGAAATCGAATTGCTGGAGCTATTACAGATATTGGGGTTCCAATTAATGAGAAAATTGAAGAATACTATGCTTCTAATGTTAGAGTGGTTGGTTTTATGAAAAAAGGTCTTACAATCAGTAGTGGAGATGGTACTGAGATTCTGCCTTATAAGGTAAAGTAGTAAAGGAGTGATATGAGGTGAATGTTAAGGAAAAAAAGAAATCAATGAAAAGGCAAAGAAAACGGGATAGGACTGTTCTGTTATTAACTATTTCTATATTATGTATTGTTTTTTTAGGATTAGCATTGTGTAGGAGTCTCATTGCTCCTAAAGAGTATTATCAACTAGAGTCTAGAGTTTCTAATGTTGCTCTTTCTCAAGATAGTAATACTTCTGATTACCAAACTGTAGGTTGGTTGAAGGTACAGGGTACTAATCTTGATTTGCCAATTTTAGCTGGAATTAGTGATGATATTAATTTTCCTGTAAAGAAGGAAAAATATGTTTGGACAGTAAGTAATGATGATAAATTTCATAATAAGATGAATATTATGGGACATAACATTTATAACTTATCTTCTAGTCCAAAAATAGAATCTGAAGATTTTCATCGTTTTGAGGAATTGATGTCTTTCGTCTATTATGATTTTGCGAAAGAGAATAAATATATTCAATTGACAATTGATGGAAAAGATTATCTTTATAAAATATTCTCTGTAGACTTTATTAATGCAGTTGATATTGATATGATTACAGGAGATGATAGCCTTAATGAAGATATTGGTTATCAAATTGATTTATTTAAAGATAATACATTGTATGATTATGATGTAGATGTTAATGAAAATGATAAAATAATATCTTTGATTACTTGTACTAGGTTTTTTGGTACTGATAAATTTGTTGATTTTTTAGTAAATGGACGTTTGGTTCGTGAAGGAGAAAAGATTGATGATTATTCAGTGAAGAAAAATGATAATTATACAAAAGTTGAAAATGTTATAAAAGGAGATGATAGCAATGAATCAAATAGTTCGATGTAGAAGAATAATTGGGGTTTTTATTCTAATATTTGCTGTTTCTATCTTTGTTTTCTTACCTAGTGAAGTATTTGCAGCTACGAAGAAAGAATGTAAGAATTATCTGACAAATACAAAGTTTATTTCTAGATATAATGCTAATATTACTACCACTGGTTCAAAAAATAAATATAAGATTTCTATTGAGCCTACTTCTTCTGATAAAAAGTTAGAAAAAGCTCTTAGAAAAGTTATTTTTAAAGTAATTAAAATTAATGATAAAAATCAAGATGGAAGTAAAACTGTTTCTTATGGTAAACCTCTAACAATCAATGGTCAATATTTTACCAATGATCTTGGTGAAAAAGAGATGAGTATTGTTTTAGAGTCTACTGAAAAAAGTGTCGATCCTAAATGTACTGGTACTGTAACATTTACTCTTGGAGTTACCACAGGTGGAGATGAGATTGTTTTAGAAGAGGATATTCCTACTATTGAAGATCAGTTTGGTGATGTTCAAGGAAAATTAATTGATTGTACAAAAACTCAGACTGAGGCTTTTGAAAAAGCTTTTTGTGAAACTAAAAATGCTGCTTTGAAAGCTGATCCTGATGGTACAAAAGGTTTGAATTATTCTGGAAAGTTTAATGGTCATAAGAATTTTAAAGATGTAGTTAAGGGAGAGAATGGAGAACTTGGTTATAAAAAGCTACAATGTAGTGCAACTAAGTTTGAAATTACTAATGATTATTATGTAAATAAGACACATCTTTATGGTTATGGTGAATATACTGAAAATTTTGGTAATTATACATATCATTATTCTCCAGGAGTTGTAACACAAGGTGAAAATATTAACTGTAAGGTTAGATGTGAGGAAGCTGTTGTTGTGGAATATGGTCCTCCGGTTGCTTCTAAAGCTGGTTTGTGTTTTGAATATAAAGTTAAAGTTACAAGTAGAGTTAGTTGTAATATGATTGAAAAACCAAAAACTCCTAAAACAACGAAGCATTATTGTACTCCAACGCCTATTTGTTTAACTAGTGCGGGTACTTATACCAATCAAGGTGGTCCTAGTGAAGAGTTTGATTCTTGCGTTAAAACATGTGATGGTGGTAAATATACTGATAAATGTACGAAGAAATGTTATCAAAAAGTTTATGGTGATTCTGCTACAAAAACAACTACACGTGGAAAAGAATACTTAACAGAACAAATTAAGTATGGAGCAGATGCTTTTAGCCTTCAAGCGTGTAAAAATGAGAGTGGATTCCATGGATGTTATTATCGTGCGGGTAATTCTATTCTTTGGGAAGGTGTTTCAAGTTCAACTCCTGGTAGATGGTACTTAGTTTCTCCTCATAAAGATTTATCAGCTTATGGAGTATTTGGTAATGGTATTTATCGTCATATTTATGGTGAAGGTAACTATTGTCATGATAATTGTTGGTGGTCTGGATGTTCTGATTCAAATGTTTATTTAAATCCTGGTATATCAAAAAAAGATTATGAGAATAATAAGGAATTGTATGACACTGCTGTTGCACAATGTAAAGTTGAAGCATCTTGTACAACAACTACAGCTGATTTTACAATTTCAGTAAACTATAAAAATGGTAAAAATGAAGTTAAGACTTTAGACTTCCCTTATACAACTAAGAAAGATAAAATGACATCTAAAGGATCTGATGAGAAAATAGAAGATACTAACAAAAATAATGATACAACCATCCTATGTGCAGATAGAGATCCTTTAACTGGTAAATGTAATGATGATAAAGGAAGAGGATGTTACTCTACAAAAGATGCTAAGAGAATTTATATGACAGAGTGGAGCTTCCCAGGTTCTTGGATTAATAATAAATCTGGAGAAATATCTTATGTTCCTAAAGATGATAAGAGTTGGCAAACTATGAAAAATAAATTCTGTATTCCATTAGATGCACAAGATGTTAATGTTAAATGGTGGAATTATCGTCAATTAAAAAATCCAAATTATAGTCAATCCTCAGCTTCATCAAGTGCTTATGTTGAAAAATGTGTACAGAATGGCTATGGTATTCAGAATATTAGTACATTTAGTAATAGTGATGTAGAGGATTGGAATATTAATGCGAAAACTTCGAATTTTGGTTATTTCGGATGGAATATTCATGTATCATGTTTCTATGCATTAAATACAGGAAAACGTACAACTACATCTACTAATACGAATTCTTCTGTTCCTAAAGAATGTTTATCTGATGCTTCTTATCGAATTCGTTCTGTAGATTTAGCTAATTTATTCCCAGCTACTGATGGATCTGTATCTGAATCAAGAGCTCCTGGATTTAACTGGAGTGAATATGCAACTAAGACAAAAGCTAATAAAGATCCGGCTAATGATTATTACGAAATTAATCCTGCTAAGTATGCTACATTTGTTGCTTCAAAAGCACAAGCAATTTATTCTGATGAGTACTTAGATTATTCAATTGATTTAACTCGTGATATGATTGCTAAATTAAGAAAAGATAGTAAATCTAATAATTACTCTACGTATGCTAATGATGATGAGTATTTTACAAAAAATTATGTTATTAATTATCGTAGTCCATTATTTAAAAATGGTGGAGCACTAAGTAGTAGTTCTAAGTATCCTACACTTGAGTCATTGAAATGTAATAATATGAAAAATTATAATAGTGGTTGTGAAGAATTTGGAGGTAATGATTAATGAATAAAGGTATGTTAACAATTGGAATTATTTTACTTAGTATCATTTCTTTGTTACTAATCAATGTATTAACAAATTATTCTACAGGAAGTGAGTTAGATTATTATCTTGTAAAAGAAACTACTGACGCTGCTATGGAAGACTCTATTGATAAAGTTTTCTTAAGAGAATGTGGATTACATAGAATTGATAAAGAAAGATTCGTTGAGAACTTTCTTTATCGGTTCGCTAATAGTGTGGATTCTACTCGTGATTATCATATTAAATTTTATGATATTAATGAAGTTCCACCTAAAGTTAGTGTTAAAATTGATTCTTTGACTGTTTTATCTTTTAATGTAACAGGTGGAGATGAAAAAAATACTAAACAAGCTGCTGATATTACGACAAGTTATGATGCTATATTGGAAACAAATTCTTTGTCTGATTTATCAGTAGAGGAAGGACTTAAAGAGTCAAGTAAAAATTCAGTAACTTATGATCAATGTCGATCATTATTAGAATTAAAAGGGAAAGGAGAATAAAAATGGGAAATTTGACGACTGGTCTTAAGAAGTTTATGCAAAATAAAAATACAGTAACAGTAGTTGGTGTTATTGCTGCTATTATTGTTTTATATTTTGCTTATACTATGCGTATTAGTTCAGCTATTAGTCCTGTAGTTGTTCCTTATGCTAAAGAACAAATTCCTGCTGGAACATTAATTTCTGAAGCAATGATAGGTACAATGGAAGTTCCCCCTTCTATGTTAGAGGGAGATGTTATTCGTAATACAGGTGAAATTATTGATAAATATTCTTCTGCTGATACAGTTATTCCTCAAGGAAGTTTGTTTTATAAACGTTCTGTAGTTGAAAAAGAACAGTTACCTGCTAATATTATTTTAGATTATCCAAAAGGATATGTTTTATATAATTTATCAGTTTCTACGAATACTACTTATGGTAATTCTGTTTATCCTGGAAACTATATTGATATTTGGCTTAAAGCTGTCAATAAACTTACAGATGAACAAGTTCAAGCTGGAGCAAGCGGAGCTAATCAGATTATGTATAGTAAATTAATTTCTAATGTCAAAGTTTTGGCTGTTAAGGATGCTAATGGTCAACCTGTATTCCAGAATTTGGATGAGAATAGAGTTCCTGCAATGATAGTATTTGCTTTACCTGAAGAATATTACACTTTATTACGTAAAGCAAGTTATATGAGAACTTATGATACTACTATTGAATTGGTTCCTACTAATGAAAGTCTAAAAGATGAACCTGGAAATCTTGAGATTTCTAGTGAAGACCTAAAAGAGTGGATCAATCAAAATACTTATTGGACAAATTAATAAAAGGATGTGAGTTGAATGAATGAAAATATTTTTGATAAGTTGGATTTTGGACCTTTTCGTTCGTTACTAGATAATGATGATATAACAGATATTTCTTATGATAATAACGGTCAAATTTGGATTCGTTCTTTGACTCAAGGTTCTTTAAGGGTTGAAGTTGAAGGAGCAACTCCTGAATTTGTTGAAAAATTAGCTTTCCAATGTTCTAATGTTATGGGAACTACGTTTAATAATGCAAAGCCTTTCTTGGATGCAGAGTCAGCAGAGCTTCGTATGAACTTTGTTCATCAAAGTATTGCTACAAATGGAATTGCTTTAGTTATTCGTAAAACTCCTGCTAAGATTCGTTTGGAGAAAGAAAAGCTAATACAAGAAGATTATTTTACTCCGGCTATTCATGATTTTTTAATTAAATGTGTTGAAGGGCACTGTAATATTATGGTTGCTGGAGAGACTGGTTCTGGTAAAACAGAGTTTGTTAAATACTTGGCTAGTCACACAAAAACGAATGAAAAAATTATTACGATTGAGGATACTTTGGAGTTACACTTAGATAAGATTTTCCCTCAACGTGATATTGTTGCTATGAAGACGAATAATGTAGCTAGTTATTCTGATGTTTTAGTTACATGTATGCGTCAGAATCCAAAATGGATTTTGCTTTCAGAGGTTCGTTCAGCAGAAGCTGTTTCTGCTGTTCGTAACTCTATTTCATCAGGACATAATATTTTATCTACTATCCATGCTGATAAAGCTTCTGCTATTCCTTATCGTTTGTATTCCTTGATGGAGACTGATTTGGATGTTCGTCAATTCCTAACAACGATTTATCGTTATATTCAATTAGGTGTTCATATTAAAGCATTTTATAGTAAAGAATATGGAAAATTCCATCGTGAATTAGATGAAGTTGCAGAGTTTTATGTTGATGATGAAAATGTTCCTCGTTCTAGAATTATTTATCAAAAGATCTTTGGTAAGCCGATGATGTGTAAACCTAGTGCGCATTTGATTGAGTATTTGGAAAATCAAAATATTGAGGTTCAAGATATTATACGTGACTTACCTGATAATCTTCCTATTCATGAATTTCAAGAAGAATCAAAAAATAATGAAAATGATGATTCTGTTAAAGCAGAAGAAACTGCTACTAATCCAGTTTCAGATGAAAAACAACCTTCAGCAGTGGTTACTACTCCTGAAGTTGATAATTCCTCATCTGAAGTTGTACCTTCAAATGTAGAGACTGCGGTAGTTTCAGAAAATCAGGATGTTACTAAAGAAGTTTCAAATGAGAATGTAGGTAGTGTTTCATCTACTGTTCCTGTAATTGAGACTCCTACGTTACCTGTAATAGATGCGGTTACTAATGCTGTACCTTCGATCCAAGAAAGTGTACCGGTAACTACTGCTACAGAAGATTCTATTTCTTCTAAGATTCAAACAGCTCCAGAGGTAGTTGCTCCTCCGCCAGTAGAGGGTATACCTGATGTTGGTGCTGTTGCAAATGTTGAAAATGTACAGGCTGTTGAGAGTACTCCAGTACCTACTGTTGCTGGAATTGCACCTGTTGTAAGTCCTGTTGCTACGCAACAACAAGTTGTTATTCAAGCTAATGTTCCGCCTGTTGTTCCTCCTGTTCCTGGAGTGGCACCAGTTACGGCAGTTGCTAAGCTTGGTGAATAAAAAAGGGGTGATGTTATGTATATTGAAGAGTTATTTATTATTATTGTCTTTGTAGTTGCTATTTATTTATATAGAAACTATCAAGGAGAGAATGTAGGTAAATATGTATTAACACAAGTGCAAGGTGTCTATGATCGTTTTGCTCCATATTCCTTTAAAGTTGTTCGTGAAAAAACGAAACAATTAGGAGAGGAGTATACACCAAGACAATATGCTATTCAAGTTTCGTTATTTGCCTCTTTTGCAGCAGTAGTTACTTATTTATATTTTTATAATTTAATTATTAGTATTATTTATGCTTTAATTGCTGTATCGTTTGTACCATATTTAACCTATTTAAGGTGTAAAAAGACTTATTCGGAGTTCTTATTTGAACAAGTGCAAGTTTATACTTCTAATACGATTATGGAATTTGCTACGACACAATCGTTTGTTAAAGCTTTGGAGGGTGTAGCGAACTCTGGTATTTTAGAGGACCCTGTACTTAGTGATGTTAGACAAATGATTACAATGTCTTATGATAATGGTACCATTGACGAGGCTTTAGAGTATATGAGTAAGTTATATCCATATTATATTGTAAAAAACATGCATCAATTGTTTTTACAAATTACTAAAGAAGGTGCTCAAAACTCTGCTGATTCTCTTGAAAACATGCAACTAGATATTGATATGCTTGTTGAGAGTGTTTATCGAGATCGTATTGAGCGTGCTACTTTCCATAAATCTTTTTTACAGTTTGGTATTATGCTTTATTTACTAGTTATGTTAGTTCAGTATTTGCTTGGTAGAGAAACTTATTTGGTTTTGCTCGAAAGATGGTATATTCAGTTTTTGATGCATGGTGTCTTAATTGTTAATACTTATTTCCTTTTAAAAGGAGAAAAATACTATAATGAGAATGTAGGTGCTGAATAATGGAGATACTTATTGTAGGAGCAATTATTATCTTTGTATTAATCTATAATAATACGATTGATAAAGATAAATTTTTTGCTGATAATCAAAAATATTTGGAAGCGTTAAAAGAAGATGATTATCAATTCTTGGTTTATGCTCGTTATGGTGAAGACGTAGATGTTGACCAATTATTTTCTCAAAGAATTACATATGCTTTTGTTGCTTTTCTGGTTGTTCTTGTCTTAACTATTTCTGGCAATAATAGTGCTGAAATATTTAATTCTCAATTCTTTTTAAATATGGTTTTAGCTGCTGTCATAGCAGTGGTTATGTTTAAGGTTCCATATACTCAGTTAAAAAGTTATTATAAACAGCATCTACATGAGATAGACGTTATGTTACCTTATTATTTAAAGAGTTTGGAGATTTTAATTCAGCATTATACGGTTCCAGTAGCAATTGGTAAATCGATTGAAGATGCACCTGAAATCTTCAAGCCTGGACTTCGTAGAATGATTGATCGAATTAATTCTGGTGATGCTACTGTTGATCCTTATATGGAATTTGCGAATACTTATCCGGTTCGGGATTCGATGAGAATGATGCGTTTGTTGTATCGTTTGGGAATTGGATCACAAGAGCGTAAACAAGAGCGATTGATGATGTTTTCAAAAACTGTTTCTTCTCTTCAAAATAAAGCAAGAGAGACAAAATATAAGGAACGTTTAAATCATATGGAAAGTCAAACAATGGTTATGTTAGTTGTTACTGGTATTGGTGTTATGCTTGTTATTTTGATTTCTATGATGATGATGTTCTAGAAAATGATTGATATTTTGTAATGTATTTGGTATAATAATTTTGTATATATTAGAAAGGATGGGATGAATGAATGAAAGCTGCTACAGGTGAATTAAACTTAACTGTTATTACTTTAATTGCTATTGCTGCAGTTGTTGGTTTCTTTTTGTCAGTTATGTGGCCAAAGATTCAAGAAAGTATCAATACTCAATGGGATGATATTTCAACTCAAGATGGAAGACCTGGAAATTAATAATTTTATTTTGAATTAAAAATTATTTTATAAAAGGTGGGAGGATTTGCTATGCAAGATGCTTTAGGTGGTACTTTTAATCTTGTTTTAATTGCTGTTTTTTTAGTTATTATATCAGGAGTTTTAGGCTTTACAGTTAACTATACGAAAGCTTTTAAAATGAAAAACATTGTTATTTCTGCAATGGAAGAATACGAAGCTGCTAGATGTGTTGGAGAGGGTAGTGAAGGTTCTGCTTGTAGAGAGAAGATTAAAGAAGAAGCAAGACGCATAGGGTATTCTCCTTCTGCTTTGTCGTGTTCTGATCAATATACTGCATATGATGGATTATTTTGTGCTACTGAGAATAAAATTAAATCTTCTAAAGATAGTAGTCGGTACGTTTCTTATCGTATTATTACACAAGTCGATGCTGATTTTCCGATTATACGCAACATTATGAGTTTTAGTTTTTTTCAAGTTTCTGGTGACACAAGAGTTATACAAAAACCAAGTACAAGGTAAGGTGATTTAGATGCGTGATGCGTTAGGTGGAACAGTAAATTTAGTTATTGTTATAGTTTTTATCGTTATTGTTTTTGGCTATCTTGCATTTAATGTAAACTATACGAAGGCTTTTCGTATGAAAAATAAAATTATTTCAACTTATGAAGATTATAATGGTGACTGTGATTCTGATTGTCAGAAAATTATCCAAGATTATGCAAAACAAGTTGGGTATCGTCCTGATATTCCAAGTTGTCCAGAAGGTATGCATGAAGCTAATAATGTTATTTTATCAGAAGGTTATAGTGGAAAATATTGTTTTAAGGAAATTAGTGTTAATTCTAGTGCTTCCACTAGTGGTAATGACTATATTCCGATGGATTCTTCAAGTAGAAAATATTATCGAATAGCGACTAAAATTACTGTCGATATTCCTATTATTAAAAATGTTATTGGTGACTTACGCGTATTTTGGGTTTATGGTGATACAAAGGTATTTAAAAAAGAAAACTAATAGAAAGGTGTTGAGATTCCGTGAATGTTATTGTTTCTAATGATCAACAGAATCAATTATCTAATTTAGATGTTGACATTATTAAAAGTTTAACTGGTGTTTATGATGCTTCTGAAATTGTTGAAATGTTCAAGAGCTTTTTTTATAGTAAAATGATATTGGATGTTTCTGCCCTTAAGAATTATTCTGATTTAAAAACATATGAATTATTAGTATCAGGATTAGATGCTGATAAAATTATTTTTTTGTTGCCAGAAGGAAGTCAGTTATGTACACCTAATTTTTTATCTCAGTTAATTTCTATTGGAATTTATAATTTTACAACGAATTTAAATGGAGTTAAATATTTGTTGAAAAAACCTAATACTTTACAGGATGTGGAACACATTCGTAAAATGGCTAATGTACAAAATTCTAATGAGACAGGTGCTGCTGTTGCGACGGTTGTTTCTACATCTAAAGTTCAAAATGGTTCGACAATTATAGGAGTTAAAAATGTTACTGAACATGCCGGAGCAACTACCTTTATTTATTTATTAAAAAAAGAATTAGCTTTTACTTATGGTGCAGATAATGTTATAGCTATTGAAATTGATAAAAATGATTTTCAATTATTTCGCGATAAAAATATGGTTTCTGTTAAACAAGCTGAAATTAAGAATGCAATTCAAAAATATTCTTCTGCTACTTTTATTTTAGTAGATTTAAATACTTGTACAGATGATAGTTTTTGTGGGGATACTTTATTTTTAATGGAACCAAGTACTATTAAATTGAATCGTTTAGTTACTAGAAATAAATATGTTTTTAGTAAGCTTGTAAATAAAAAAGTTATTTTAAATCAAAGTTTATTAATGAATAATGATGTTTTTGATTTTGAAAGAGAAGCTGGTATTAAAGTATTTTATAATATGCCTCCATTGGATGAAAGAAAGAGAAATGGTGTTGTAAATGATTTCTTATCTAAGTTAGGTTTATTAAATGAACAAGTAAGAAATACTGGTTCTGGTAAAATATTTGGATTATTTCGACGTTAATGAATTGACAAATAATAATAATTAATATTATAATGTATTTATGAAAGAGAGGTTGTATTATGGATGAATGTGGAGGATTAAAACCAATTGTTAGACTTGTTAAAAGAGGACTTTTCCCAATTGTGCAATTAGGAATTCCTATTTTATTAATTGTGTTTGGTACTATAGATTTAGGTAAGGCCGTTATTGCGAGTGACGAAAAGGAAGTTAAATCTGCGCAAAGTCGTTTGATTAAGAGATTTATTTATGCTGCTCTTGTTTTCTTTGTTGTTGCTATGGTTAATGCACTTATGGGTATTGTTGCTACAGGACAAGCAGAAGATGCAAATACTGGTAGTTGGGCTGTATGTTGGAAAAATGTTTAATAGAAAAATTAAAATAGTAATTTCATTGCTATTTTTTTTTTGTTCTGTTATACTTATTATGATAAAATATAATTGGAGTGGTTTTATGAAAAAAGTGTTTATTATTTTATTATTATTGATTGGTATTTTTATTTATTTTACTCCAGTGGATAGTTATGCTATAAATATTCATTCTTTTGAAGATTATTTTTCAAATTCTTTTTCCATTTTGGATGAAAAAAAAGATAATGAAAAGACGAAAGAAAATAGTGGAATTGGATCTGTTGAAGATGCTGGAATAGATATGGATCAATATAATCAAGATCAAAGCTGTGAGACTCTTTTAGGAGATCCAAATAAAGAAGACTCTGTTGCTTGGTTGTTACAAAAAGTTTTAGATATTGTTAAAATTGTAGGGCCTTTATTGGTTGTTGTATTGAGTAGTGTTGATTTTGCTAAAGTAATTGTTAATAGTGATGATGATGCTATGGCAAAAGCAGCTAAAAAATTAGCTATTCGTTTAGTTTTAGCAGCTGCCTTATTTTTTATTCCTGTCTTGACAACTGCATTACTAGATGTTTTTGGAATCATGGGAGAACCTACTTGTAATATACAATAATTATTAATAGTTTAGAGGTGATAGATGATGGGAGAGACTGATTTAACAGAAGCTAATGTAGTAACAAATGGTATCCGATATGCTTTATCGTTACTTGATTTACCTTTTTTTGGATTATTAGCGATACTTTATCAATTATTCTTTAATGTTGCATCTGTTGAACTATTTAGTAAATCCATTATGAAATTTTTTGAAAGAGTTCAAATTATTATTGGGATTTATATGATGTTTCAACTTGCAGTTACTATCTTAAGAGGAATTGTAGATCCGGATAGTTTTATGAAGAATCAAGGAGGGTCAAAAGGACTTGTTCCTAGAATTATTATTTCTCTTACTATGTTAGCTCTTATTGTACCGGTGAAAACTTCTGGTGGAGAATCTAGTGAGTTTGCTGCACAGATTAATAATCAGGGATTATTGTTCGGTACATTAAGTTCTTTACAATATCGAATTATTAATAATAATACGATTGGAAAATTAGTATTAGGAGTAAATGATACAAGTTCTAATTTTATTAATTCTGAAGATGATGAAGATTCTGAACAGTTAGAAACATCCGCTCGTATTTTTGCTTCTACTGTTTTAAAGGGTTTTTATCGGATTAATTTAATTCCTGAGGCTGACCGTGATGAAAGTGATAATCCTGATGGTAAGGCGGATGATCAAGTAAATGCATATCGTATGTGTAAATCTATTAGTACAGATATTATTAATGATGATCCTCCTGGAAAGTATAATCGAATTGATGCTGATCCAAGTGAAATTATTGGGATGATCAATGAAACCTGTACTTCTACCTATGAGCCTTCTGATGCGTCGTCTGGTGGACTTCTTGAAACTGTTGGAGGAATGTTTTCTACTGGTACAAAGCGATATGTTTTTGTTCATATTCCTATTCTTTCAGCAATTGTTGCTGGAATTTTCTGTGTTATTTTATTAAGTTTTACGATTGATATTGCGGTACGTATGATTAAGCTTGCAATGTTACGTTTAATTGCTCCAATTCCTATTATTAGTTATATGGATCCGAATGGAAGTAAAGATGGTGCTTTTAGTTCTTGGTGGAAGACATTACTGTCTACTTATTTAGATTTATTTGTTCGATTAGCATCTGTTTATTTTGTTATTTTCTTAATTCAAGATATGATTACCTATGGTATTATTGTTAATAAGATGGAAGGACCACTTGGTGCTTTTACCACAATAGCAGTATTCATTGGATTATTTGCTTTTGCAAAACAAGCTCCTAAATTCTTTAGAGAAATCTTAGGATTAAAGGGAGAAGGAAGTGGCTTCTTCAGTGGATTTGGTGCTATTGGTGCTGCTGCTGGTTTGATTAGTGCTGGTGCCGGAGTTGCTGCTGCTATTCCTGGGGCTATTGGTTCTGGACTTGCTCATGCAAGGGCAAGTCGTATGGCAGATGAGACTAGGGCAAATCTTGGTGAAAAAACAGTTTTTGGAAATGATGTTGATCCTGATGGTATCTTTAATCGAGGAAAACATGTCGTAGCTGGTATTGCTGGAGCACTTACTGGTGGAGTTGCAGGAGCACATGCTGCTGCAACAGCAAAAGATCATGCCTTTGATGCAAGTGTAAATGCAATGAGGCAGAGAAATGCTTCTGCTATTAGTAGAGGAAATGATGGCTCTACTTTATTAGGTACTTGGGGTTCTACTGCTAGTAACATATTTACCGGTGAGGGAAGAGCTGCTGCTGTAGATAGAGATATTAACTCTAATAAAAATCGCTTAGATGCCTTAAAAGCTATCAAATCTCGTGTTTCTGGTGAAATGGTTAAAGCTGATTGGACTTCTGGTAGTTTAGGCTTAAAGGATTCCTCTGGAAATGATATTGCTACAAATTATAAGAGATTTATGGCTACGTATGAAGCTGCAAAATCTAGTGGTGCTACATCAATGGTTGTGCATAATGATATAACAGGTCGGGATGAAACAATCTCTATGGAAGCTGCAGAATATCAAAAAGGATATTTACTTAAAACAAATGAAAATGATTATGTTGTTAGAAATGTAAATGGAACGGCAACAAAAATTGATGATAGATTATTGACATTAGTTCATAATGCTGAAGTATTAGGAGGTTCTGCTAATTTTGTTAGAAATGCTGATGGAACGATTGAAAAAGGTGATAATATTCATATTACGAATCGTGATGCAATTACTAATGGTATTGATGGATTTGAGGATTATAATACTCAATTGGCAAGAGAAAATTCTATTAATAAGGCTAATGACCGACATAGTGGAGATAAGAAATAGAGGGAGTGTGATATAAGTGAATAATTATTTGATACCGGCTAATACGAAGAGGGGTAAATTAATTTTAGGATGGTTTCGGCCTTTTGATTTAGCTTTGTTTGGAACCGGGGTTTTTCTTACGATTGTATTACTTGCATTTCTTCCTGTTGGAGAAATTTGGGTTACTTTATTAATCTTAAGTCCAGCTCTTATTACAGGATTCTTAGTTTTACCAGTTCCTTATTATCATAATATGATGAATATTATTGTGGAAGCATTTGAGTTTTATACTCATGATCAAACATATAAATGGAAAGGTTGGTGTTATAGAGATGGCAGCATCAAAGGAAAAAAGTAGTAATGTAAAGACAAAGAGTAAAAGTAGTTCTACTAGTCGTACTAGTGGTCCTTTTACAGAAAACTGGTTACCAGTTCGTTCTATTCAAAATAATATGATTATTACTCGTAATAATTATAAAGTAGGTGGAGTTAAGATTGCTCCTCGTAATATCTTTATCTTAGACACAGATACTCAAAATAATATTTTACTTGGTCTTCGAAATTTCTATAATACTATTGATTATGAGTTTTGGTTAGTGGTTGCGGATCGTCCTGTTGATATTTCTGTTTATATGTCACAGATGCAATTATTACTTAATGAGACAAATTCTCCTGCTATTCGTAAATTGATTATGCAAGATATTGAAAAGGGAGAGACGTTTATTCGTAATAATGTTGTTGATACGGAATATTATTTCTTATTTAAGACAAAAGATGTTGATTTGTTTCAGAAAAGAGTTCGTCAGATGATTAATGGACTTGCTACTTGTGGTTTGAATGCATCTATGATTAGTAATTCTGATTTAAGATTAATTCTTGAAAACTTCCTTAATGGAGGAAATACGACAGAGTTTGGAACGGTGATGCCTGTATGAGTACAAGTTTAAGAAGTCAAATTGCTCCTAAGGGGTTACATTTTAATCCGAGCGATTTTATGATTAGTGATAAGTATGCTACTATTTTATCAGTTGTTTCTTATCCAAAATATATTTCTCCTGGTTATTTATCTTCTCTTACGAATATGAGTGGAATTAAGGTTGTTGTAAAACATATACCTGTTCCTTGGGCTGAAATGAGTAAGATGTTAAATAAGCAGGTTGCTGATTTGAAACAAAGATATCAAGATGAGAGAGACCAAACTTTAAGAGAAAGAATTAGACAAGATGCTGAAAGTTTGGAATACTTTACTTCTATGCTTGCCGGTAGTCAAGCTCGTATCTTTGATTTTCAAATGCATATTATGATTACTGCTGATACAAAGGAACAATTGGAATTAAAAAAATTAAATGTAAAGAATTATTTGGATGCTATGGAGTTAAAGGCAATTTCTTTGCGTTTTGAGCAAGAAAAAGTATTGAAATCTATTATTCCAGTTTTTCCTAAACAAGATGTTGAAGATAGAATTGGTACACCAATTCCATCTGTTACTATTTCTGCTATGTATCCATTTATTTTTGATAGTTTAAAAGATCCAGGACTTGCTACTTTGCTTGGAGTAGATTTCTCTGGAGGAGTTATTTTATTTAATCAGTTTTTATATAAAATACGTAAAGAAAATAATAGAAATAATGCTAATATGATTATTCTTGGTACTTCTGGTTCTGGTAAGAGTACAGCTGCAAAGTTACTTTTAAGAACTCATATACGTAATGGATGTCAAATTGTTATTATTGATCCTGAAGATGAATTTCGTGAAATTACTCAGGCTTTTGGAGGAGATACTGTTGATATTGGTAAAGGTGGAGAGTTTGGACTTATTAATCCACTTGAAATTGTAATTGATGCAGATGAAGAAGAGATTCGTCAGGGTCTTGGTTATACAGTACTTACTCGTACTTTGCAATTTTTAAAGGCCTTTATGAAGTATTATGATCCATCTATTCCAGAAGATGTTTTGACGATGTTTTCTGAGGTTGTTCAAGATACTTATAAACGTTTTGGTATTGATTTTAATACGGATTTTTCAAGATATACTTCAGCTGATTATCCTACTTTTAGTGATGTTTATGCAACTATTAAAGGTAGATTGATGTCTATGACAGATCAGACTCAAGAGAGAGATATCATGGAACGATTAGAATTAAAGATTCGACCAATTGTTAAAGAATTAAAGTTTTATTTTGATGGTCATACTACTATTCGTAAAGGTAGTGACTTTATGGTCTTTAATATTAAAGAATTAATGAATAGTGATTCTACTGTTAAAAATGCTTTATTCTTTAATGTATTAAAGTATGCTTGGGGATTGTGTTTGGACTTTAATGTTGATACTATACTAATGGTAGATGAAGCACATGTATTGTTAGGTGATAATAATGCACTTGGAGCTGACTTCTTAGCTCAAGTTCAAAGACGTGCTCGTAAGTATAATACTGGAACGATTATTATTACTCAACAACCTAGTGATTTTTCTGATCCTTCTGTTATTACGCAAGGTAAAGCTATTTTTGATAACTCTTCTTATTATTTAGTTATGGGGCTTCGTAAACAAGCTGTTGAAGATTTATCATTATTAATTGATTTAAATGAAAGTGAAAAAGAAAGTATTAAACATTATTCTCAAGGTGAAGCGTTGTTTGTTTGTGGTAGCCGAAGAATGAGAATTAATGTTGCGGTTACACAAGAAGAACTGGATTCCTTTGGTACAGGAGGGGGATTCTAGAATTTAATGAAGTTAGGTGGTGGTATCGGTGGCATATCAAGCGAATGGTTCTAGGAATCAAGATGCTGAAAAGGCAAGAAATGATGCGAATAATGCAAGAAATGTGAGTAATGCTGCTGATGTTGCCATTGCATCTAAAAATCCATATGGTGTTGCGGCTGGTTTGGCTGTTAAAGGCGCTGATGCTGCTACTGGTGGTAAGGCTTCTGAAGCTTTAGGAAAAGGTTTAACTGCTGCTAATAAAGTTTCTCCTTTGGGGAATCATGCGCAAAATTTTTCCAATCGAGCTGCTGAAAGTGGATTAAGTGACACTGTTGGAGCAGGTAGTAGATTAGTATCGAATATGCATAATGGAAGTATTCATGACAATACTGGTGCCGGTATCTCTCCTGATAAAATGCCAAATCAAGTCAAAAATAAACAATCAGGAGGAGAACAAGAGAATAGTTCTCTTCCTTCTTCTGATGGAAAAAATCAAGTTCCTCCTAGAACTGATTCTACGGAACCTCAAAAAAAGCGTGGTGTTTTAGGAGAAAACCATGAAAGTGAAGATTCTACTTATCAGGAGGAAGAGAAAGAAACAAAAAGTAAAGGGCTTTTTGGAATTTTTTCAATTCGTTCTTTTATTGTAATGGTTACTATCATATTTCTTCCTATTTTTTTATTCTTTTTTATCATATTGTTTGTTCTCGTAAGCTCTAGTACTGTTTTGTCTGGATTTGAGGATGCATTGGGAGCTAGTGAGGCTTCTGGAGAGGAACATGGAAATGTTAATTTTAATGTTGGTTCTGCAGAGCAAAGAGAGTTTTATAATCGTGTTAATTCTGTGAAATTAAGATTACAAGCACAGGGAAAATCAGTAGATGCTTATAAAGTAGCAGCTGTTTATTATGTTATTAATGATAATAACTCTACTATTAGTTATAATAGTATGACGGAAGATGCAATTACGGATATTGCTAATGCGATGTTTTCTGGAAATACTTATGATGAGTCTACGTTTAAAAATAATTTAGTTTCTAATATCTTTCCAACCTATGTTTCTAATCCGTCTTCATCTTATCAAACTATGGCTGATGATGTGTTTGACTATATTGAAAAATATGAGAGTATCATTGATAAAAAGGCTATCAATAGTTATCGTACTTCTTGTTCTTCTACGGGAAGTTGTACTTATGATATTAAGGGCTATTATATTCATGGAAAAGGTAATGTTTCCGAGGCTTTACAAGTTAAAGACTTATATGTTCGCTTAATGCAATGTGGGGTTGGAAATGGTCATGATTATGGTGGAACATTTGGAAAACCAATGGATGGAGAATCTTTAGTTCCTTTTGAAAAATATGTTTTAGGAGTTGCTTATCAAGAAATTGGTCCAGATGCTCCAGCGGAAGCTATAAAAGCTCAAATGATTGCGGCTAGAAGTTATATTTTAGCAAGACATGCTGATATGGGTGGTTGGAGAACGTTGAAAGAAGAATCTGGACGTTGGGTTATTCAAGTTGCTTCTTGCACGCAAGATCAGGTGTATTGTGATCCTGATCAAGGTTGTTCTTCTAATGATGGTCAGTGGGGACAGATTCATAGTGGACAAGCTCATAATACAGGTTTTAGCCGGGCTGCAATGGCGGAAAATTCACCATTGCGTACCTATGCTAGCCAAACTTCTGGAGAAGTATTGATTAATCAATCAGGGTATATTGTTTATACTGGTTATTTGCAAAACGAGCAAAATCAATTTATTTCTTTAGCTAAAAAAGGATTTAATTATAAACAAATATTATTACAAGTTTATAATCAGGGTAATCGTAATTATGGCGCTAGTGATATTTTAAGAACAACTTGTAATAGTAGTGGTTCAGCTTCTTGTGGAGGTGCAGTTGGGGACTTTATCAACTGGAAACAAAAGGGAGAAACTTGGTCTAATACTCCAATGGGTAATAGCGGTCGTACAATTGGAAATATTGGTTGTTTAGTAACATCTGTTGCTATTCAAATTGCTCGTAGTGGAGTTCCTGTTAATGTAAGTGATTTCAATCCAGGAACGTTTGTGGAACAGTTGAATGCAAATGGTGGATTTGATGGATATGGTAACTTTACTTGGGCTGCTGCATCTAGAGTTGCTCCTTCGTTCCAATACCAAGATAAAATTTATGTTGCTGGAATGAGTCGAGAACAAAAACTAGCCACTATAACTGATTTGGTTAATCAGCCAAATACCTATGTTGTTGCAGAAGTAAAAGGTAATACTGGTCAACATTGGGTTGCAATTAATTCCGTTAATGGAAATTCTGTTACTATGATGGATCCTGGTTCATCAGCAACTGATTTATGGTCAGAATATAATTGGGCTAATACCTCGACTTTGGCATATTATAAAGTAAGTTCATAAAAGGAGATTCTATATGGGAAATAAGAAAAAGTATATTATAGCGTTTATTATTCTTGTTCTTTTTGGTGTTATTATGTTTCTCCTTTTAGGAGTAAATAATATACGAGAAAACCAAATGAGTACTACACTGATTGTTGGTGATAATACCATTTGGCATTATTCTGAAAAAAAATGGGTACATCTTACCTCAGCAAAATCTTTTCATAATTTAGAATGGAAGCAGTATCATATTTATTTGGATAATAAAAAATATGGTGATTATTATTTATGGCATGACGATAAGTGGTATGCTTTTGATTCTCGAAAAAATGCTGTTCCGTTAAAGGGAGAATTATTGGCTATTAAATCAAACTATGATATTCCTGTTGAGAAAGGATTGGAAGAGAATGTAGATGATAGTGAATATATTAATCAAGTGTTAAGTGATTATAATCTTTCCTTATCTAGTCATTTTACTTCTAAATATAAAGTTCTTTTTGATTTTGATTCTGATGGAGTAGAAGAAGAGTTTTATGTGATTAGTAATGTATTTGCTTTAGATTTTCAACCTGATACGCTTTTTTCTATTGTTTTTATGGTAAAAGACGATACAATATATCCCATTTATCAAGATATTAGCTCTAACCAGTCTATGAATGGATGTAAGCCATTTTTTAAATCTTTCTTAGATTTGAATGAAGATCAGAAGTATGAATTTATTTTAAGTTGTGGTTATTATGCTAATGAAAAGCAAATCGATATGTTATATCATTTTGATCAGGAAGAGTTTAAAATTATCATTTCTAGTTCATAAAAGTAATGACAGTTTTTAAAAGATAAGTTATAATAAAGAGAGAGAGAAGGGAATCCTATGAAGTTTAAATTTCGAGCAGATGCAGAAGATTTATTAATTTTTATCATGTTTGCAATATTTCTTTTATTTATTGTTGCATTAGCAATTGCTAATATTCATACTTTTGCTGTTACTGGGCATTTTTCTGGATTAAATTTTCTTCCTGCTTTTGCTCCTGATTGTATTTTTTCAACTATAGTATTTTATTTTGTTTCTTTGTTGGGATTATTTGCTAGTGTTAGTTCTATGTTTTTTGAACGTGAAAAAGGGTTTGGAATTACAACAGATAAAAACGATAAAGGTTATTCTAGATGGGCAAAGGATAAAGAGATTCAAGCAGAGTTGAGTCAGATTCCTATTACAGCTGTTAATGCGAAAGAGGCGGGTGTACCACTTCTTTTAAATGATAAAGAGATGTGGGTAGATAATGGGGAATATCATTCTTTGGTTATTGGTGCTACTGGTTCTGGAAAAACTCAAACGGTTATTTTTCCAATGGTTCATAGTTTAGCAAAAGCAAAAGAGTCTATGATTATTACAGACCCTAAAGGTGAAATTTATGAAGAGACTTCTAATATGCTTCGTGCTCGTGGATATCAAATATTACTTCTTAATTTCCGTGATCCTCAAAATGGTAATGCATGGAATCCTATGTCTTTGCCTTATAAATTATATCAAGCAGGAAATCATGACAAAGCCATTGAGTTATTAGATGACTTGGCTCTTAATATCTTATATGATGATACTAATAAAAATAATGATCCATTCTGGGAAAAGACTTCTGCAGATTATTTTTCAGGTGTTGCTTTAGGATTATTTGAAGATGCTAAAGAAGACGAAGTTAATATTAATAGTATCTCTTTAGCAACAACTGTTGGAGAAGAAAAGTTTGGTGGTTCTACTTATATTAAAGAATACTTTGCAGCGAAGGATCCTGCTAGTGCTGCTGCTATTAATGCTTCTAGTACTATTATGGCTCCTAATGAGACAAAGGGAAGTATTTTATCTGTTTTTAAACAAAAAGTTAAATTATTTGCGTCTCGTGATAATTTGTCTGAAATGCTATCTCATTCTGATATTGATTTAGAGAGTATTGGTGAAAAACCTACTGCGGTATTTATCGTTATTCAAGATGAGAAGAAGACATATCATTCTTTAGTTACTATTTTATTGAAACAGATTTATGAAACATTAATTAGTGTTGCTCAAAAACATGGTGGAAAGTTACCTATTCGTACAAATTTCTTATTGGATGAGTTTGCGAATATGCCACCATTAAAAGATGTTACTACTATGATAACAGCTGCTCGTTCTCGTAAAATTCGTTTTACGATGATTATTCAAAACTTTGCCCAGTTAGATGATGTATATGGTAAAGAAGAAGCGGAAACAATTCGTGGTAACTGTGGAAATATTATTTATTTGATTACAACTGAGTTAAAAGCTCTAGAAGAAATTTCTAAGATGTGTGGGGAAGTTAAATCTAAAAAGGATGATAAAACGGCTTCTACTCCTCTTGTTACTGTATCTGATTTACAGCGTATGAAGCAGTTTGAAGTTATTATTCTTCGTATGAGAAAACAACCTTTTAAGACAAAATTTACTCCTAATTATAAATTGAATTGGGGGAAGAAATATCCTCCTGCTAAATATCCAACTCGTGAAAAACAACAAGTACATACTTTTGATATTAAGGAGTTTGTTAAGTCTCAGAAGAAGAAAAAATTATTAGAAATGATGAATGCGGCTGATGCAAGAGATAGTGAAAATATGAGTTTACCAATGGGTGGAAGAGGTCGTCCTTCCAATCCTTTTGCAAGTCAATTACCTCCTGAATTGGATAGTGTACGTACAGGTCGTCCTTCTTCTGCTACTTCTGATATACCTGATTTTTTAAGAAGAAAGCCTGTACAAGAAGAGAAAGATATTATTCGTACGAAACCTAGAAGTTCTATACCTGATTTTGATACCTTTAAACGTCAGATGGAAGATGATGATTTTTCTCCAGTTCCTTCTTCTCCTGTTAAAACTTCGCCATCTAATGTGGATGATGATTTAGGATTTGATGTTGATGAATTAGTGAAGAAGATTGATGCTAAAATTGCTGAATTAGAAGCAGAGGAAAAGAAAAATCAAGCTGAAATTGAATCTAAAAATAAAAAACAAGAAGAGAGAGCTCTTCCTACTACTCCAGTGCCTGTACATAGTATTCATGATGATGTTACATCATCTCACTCACAATCAACAACTCAAAAAACAGATGTTGATATTAATTTAGAAGATGATGGGGATGACGATGATGATGACTTCTTTGATGATTTTTTTGATAATTAGAAAGGATGTATAGTTATGAGTACAAATTTTAATATAGTAAAAAAGAAGAAAGATGATGATGAAGAAGATTTCATGGATGAAGATGAAATAGAAGAAAGTGAAAGTAAAAGTAGTGGTACTTTTAATCAAGATGCAAAAAAAAGAATGATTCTTTTTATGGGAATATTATTAGGTGGTTTACTTTTATTATTCTTAGTCCTTTATATTGTATCATTATTTTCTCATTCTACTTATCAGTATGAAGATATCGAAAATGTTTTAAAGAATGCAGCAATTGCTTATTTTAAAGAAAACGATAGTTATCTACCTGTTAATGATGGAGATATTGTAGAAGTAGATTCTTCTAATTTAGTTGCAACTGGTAAAATGCGTGATTTATCCGAATATACTCCTGATGGTGTATTATGTTCTGCTACTGTTCAAGTAGAAAAATCTGGTACACAATATTTATATACTCCATATTTAAATTGTGGTGATCAGTATACGACAATGGATTTTTCTAAAAAACTTACTCAGGATAGCAATAGTATCGTTACTGAAGGATATGGTCTTTATTCTATGAATGGTGAATATGTTTTTCGGGGAGAGAATGTTAATAATTATGTTCAATTAGGAGATCAATTGTGGCGTATTGTCAAAATTAGTTCTAATAATAATGTTGTTTTGATTCATAATACAGGAATAACATATGAAATACAGCCATGGGATGATCGTTGGAATGAAAGTACTAAGTATTCTAGTGGATTTAATCAATATAAAAATAGTAGAATCTACGAGTATTTATTGAATGCTTATCAATCTCCATCTGAAAATGCATCAAAATTATTACTTTCAGATGAAGATAAGGCCAAAATTGTTTCTTATAATCTTTGCATTGGTAAACGTTCTGCAAATAGTGAAGGATTTCAAAATAAGGAAGAGTGTGCTGAAGTATTACCAGACCAAAAGTATGGATTATTGACATTATCTGACTATATGGCTGCTAGTGTTGATCCTAATTGTAAAAATGCAAATAGTCCATCTTGTCTAAACTATAACTATTTAGTTACAAAATTTGATTGGTGGTTAGCTACTGCTAGTAAAGATGATAATACGAAAGCTTTTTTGGTTGATTATGGAGGAAAGGTTTCTTTAACAGAGGCTAATCATTTCTCTATTGTTCGTCCTGTTGTTTATTTAAATAGTAGAATATTGTATAAGAGTGGAAGTGGAACATTAGAAGATCCTTATATATTAAAATAGGAATCTATTATGATATAGATTCTTTTTTTTTCATTTAATATTATGGGAGGTGTTTTTTTGAATTCTATTTCAATTTCTCAATTGTTAAAGAAAAAGAATGTTACTATTATTGATATAAGGAGCCATAATCTTTACTTACAAGGACATATACCTGGAGCTATTTCTATTGAAGAGAAGGAATTATTATTTTATCCTAAAAAGTATTTAAATCATCAAAATATTTATTATTTATATTGTAGTTCTGGAAATAGAAGTTTTCGTTTATCTACTATGTTAAATCGTATGGGGTATCATACCGTTAATGTTGTTGGTGGATATCAGAATTACTTGTTAAACTAGTCGAAATATATTATAATGGATAGGAGGGTGGATACGATGGAGACACTACAATCTTTTATTGATTTTTGTATAGAATTATTAGTTCGTGGTGGTCTATTTTGGGGCTTTTTTCTTGTGTTTTTAGAAAGCTTTATTCCTATGTTACCTCTTAGTGTATTTGTTGCTTTTAATGTAGAAGCTTTTGGTTTTTCTATTGGAACTTTTATTTCTTGGATAGCAACTTGTATGGGAAGCTTTTTCTGTTATGTATTATTTTATTTTTTAGGAGAACGTGTCCGAGATTGGAGTTTATTTTCTAAGATATATCAGAAGGTACAGTTTTTTCAAAAGATTTCTTTTTCTCAGCTAGTATTAATTCTTACTTTACCTTTTACTCCTTCCTTTGCCATTAATATATTATCTGGTATTACTTATATTTCTAAAGAAAAGTTTATTTTATCTTTATTAATTGGAAAGATGTTTACTATTATTTTTTGGGGATATATTGGTAAAAGTATATTAGATAGTTTGACTGATATAAAGACACTTCTTTATATCGGGTTTACGTTAATTATTGCTTATGTTATTTCAAAAATGATTGGAAAACGGATGAATATAGAATAGAAGGTGTTTTTTATGAATATTGTTATTATTGTATTATTAGTTATTTTGATTATATTAACGACGATTTCTTTGTTTAAAAATATTAATGAATCAAATATTACAGAACGATTAGGAAAACTAGAAGTTAGTATGATGAAGGAAATGGGAGATTTTAAAACTGATTTGAATCGTAATATGAATGAAGATTTTACGAAGTTAAATGAGCAAGTTGAGAAAAGGTTAATGATGATTAATGAAAAAGTTAATGAACGATTAGATCAGAATTTTGAAAAGACCAATAAGACATTTATGAATGTAATTGAACGGTTATCTAAGATTGATGAGGCTCAGAAGAAAATTGAAACTTTATCTACTGATATTGTTAGTTTGCAAAGTATTCTAACGGATAAAAAGACGAGAGGAATTTTTGGAGAAGTTAATTTAAAACATATTTTAACTAGTGTTTTTGGAGAGAAAAATGATTCTATTTTTCAACTTCAATATACTTTGTCTACCGGAGTAATTGCTGATTCTGTTTTATTTGCTCCAGAACCTTTGGGAACAATTTGTATAGATTCTAAGTTTCCTTTGGAACACTATCAGATGATGGTAGATCGAAAAATTTCACCTGAGGCGAGAAGTAATTATGAGAAAATGTTTAAGCAAGATATGAAAAAACATATTGATGCTATTAGTAATAAATATATTATTCCAGGTGAAACCACTGATCAAGCTATTTTATTTTTACCTGCAGAAGCAATATTTGCTGAGGTAAATGCATATCATCCAGATTTGATAGATTATGCATATAAAAAAAGAGTTTGGATAACTAGTCCAACTACATTAATATCAACTTTAACAGTAATTGAAATGATTATAAAGAACATGGAAAGAGATCAATATACTTCTATCATTCATGATGAATTAAATAAGTTAGGATTAGAATTTGCTAGATATCGTGAAAGATGGAATAAACTAGCACGAAGTATTCAAACTGTTAATAAAGATGTAGAAAGTGTCTCTATCACAACAGAGAAAATTACAAAAAAATTTGAAACGATTAATCAAGTAGATGTTGTTGCGTTAGAAAAAGATCAAAATATGAAAGAACTTCCATAGTTCTTTTTTTCTTGTTTATACATATTTTTTATTATGAAAAGAAGCATTTTATTATTGATTAGTTATGGGTTTATGGTATTTGGACTTAGTTTTATTGTTATGTACATAAATTTATTTTCTTTTGGATATACTATTTTTGAGTATTTAGAATATGTTTTAAAGAGTTTTGAATGTGATCTTTTTTTGATTGGTTTTTTATTATTTTTGATTTATCTTTGGAGGAGAAATTGATATGAGTTATATTTATGATTTACTATGTAATTTTTCTAAAGTGGGAGAGTTTAGGGATTCTTATGAGTGGGAAAAAAATGATTCTATTATTATGATTTCTAAGATACTAATTTATTTTGTAGATGAAAAGGGAATGATAGATATTATGAAGAATCAAATTCAAGTATCAAATAGTTTTCTCAACCAAATAAAGGATTCTACAGAAACAGATTTTGGTGTGATTTCTTATGCTTGTTTGGTTACTGATTTTTCTAGAGTTATTGCTTTGAAATTTTCTTCTGATGGTTTATTGATCGAAAGAAGTAGTTTATTATTGGATGAAGAAGATGCTGTAATTGAGGAGATTAAAGATTTTTCTTTACCATCTTTTTCTTTTCAAAAGACAAAAGAAGATTATTATATCTCTTTTTTAACAAGAAGAGAAAAGAAAATTCAAAATTATTTATTAACTGAAATACAAAAAATATATGATTTTGGTCTTTATGATGAGCTTGATTATTTATATCATGAATTTTTTTCAGAGAAAAAGACAAATCAAGAAATGTATTTTACCTTAATGGATCAAATAGAAAACCATTATAAAAATTATTTTCAAGACTTATATGATATTATTCAAATGATATCTTTTCCTGAATCATTTTCTTTATCAATCCCATTTTAGGGATTTTTTTTGTTGAAATTTTTTTCTTTTTGTGTTATAATACAGTGGCAAAAACGGGGGATAGTGTGGTGAATGAATTATGTCAAGAGCTAAAACATTATTTGATCGATTAAGGATTGATGATAGAGCACTTGTATTATATAGTTTTTCACATTTAAAATTGAAACATCGTCAAGTTTTAAAAAGAGCGTATGGTGAAGATTTAATGGGAGAGTTTCAATCTCAGTATCTAAGTGAAGAAGAAAAGAAGAATGTTGTTTTTTCTGCTATACGTTCTTTAAAAAATATTATTGATAATACAGAAATACTTACTGTTACTATTTATCCTGATCAGGTTGGTGAAGATTCTAAAGTTTTTTATGAGCGATTTGGAGAATATAATCCTTGTGATGTTTTAACTATATTTGATACTTTAGGTGATGAATATAAAGAAGTATTTCATAAAGTGTATGGTTCCCATTTATTGCATGAAGGTGATATTTATTCACTTACTGATTCGGAAAAAATACTTTTTTTTGAAGGAATTTCTATTCTTAAAAAAACTTTAAGTTCTTTTCACAAAGTATCTCATTCTCAACCTGATACTTATGTTTTAGGTTATCAATATATTGCTAAGAAAAGAGGAACTAAATCAAAAAATATCTTTGAATTAAATCCAAATTATTCTTCAAAAGAAGTTTTGAGTGCTATTGAGAAGCTTGAAGATGAAGAAAGAAAAGATTTAATTTGTGGTTATGGCAATTCATTTGATAATTTAATAGGATATAATCAAATGAATGAGAAACAGAAAAAACACTTAATGTGGATTATTCGTGGCCCTTTAAAATACTTTTTAGAACATCCTGAAGAAAAGATTATTAAAAAGAATCCTGTTGAATCATTGATTCATCCATATGATTTTTTTTCTGATTATTCTTCGGAAGAGATAGATGAGGCAATTATGAGGTTACCAGAATCTGATAGAAAAATTGTTATGAAAGTATTTGATAGTGCTCAATTCATTACTAATCGTAAAATGTCTCATAATGATTATTTGAAATTAAAGAATATTTTTGAATTTCAACTTCCAAAATTATTGCTTTATGTAAGGAAAACTCAGACAATAATAGGGTATTTTCAAGAGTATTCTATTGAAGAAATTCTTAATGATATTTCACAAATGTCAAATAATCATATCCATTTTTTGAGGAATCTTTATGGAACTAATTTTGATGAGAAAAGAAAGTATTTATCTACAATGGAAGAAATTTGTAAATTAGATTTTTTATTAAAAACATTAAAAATGCATATTCAAAATGAGGAGGTTTATCGTATGAATATAGGGGAAAGAAAAATAAGAAAAAGAAAGCAAAATACTGTTACAAGTGATTTTGTTCATGATCGATTGTCTGATCTTCCATATCAGAAACTTAGTCGACAAGAAGAAGTTGATTTTATTAAAAAGACTAGACTATCTTATTATCATTCTGTGGATGATGAAACAAAACAATTATATCTTGATTATTATATGGAGATGTTTCCTAGATTTCGTAAGTCATGGGAGGAAGCTGATGAGAAGAAAAAAGAGCGCTTGTTAGAGAAAGCCATTCAAAATTCGCTTTATTATCGTAATAAATTTATTGAAAATAATCTTCGCTTAGTTTTATCTGTTGCGAAGCATTATGTAGGTGCTGATGAAATAGAACCTCTTTATCAAGAAGGAGTTCTAGGAATGATGAGAGCTTTAGAAAAATTTGATCTTACGAAAGGATTTCGTTTTTCTACTTATGCTACTTTATGGATAAGGCAAGCAATTACAAGATATATTTCTGATTATTCTTCTACGATTCGTGTACCTGTTCATCGTAGGGATCAAATTTCTCGTATGGAGAGATTTGAAAATATTTTAACTACTAAATTTGGAAGAGCGCCTACGAAAGAAGAATTAGCAGAAGTATTAGAGATTGATTCTGATCAATTATATGAAATTCAAAAATCTCAATCTTTTTTACGTCCTACTAGTTTAAGTAGTCCTATCGGGGAGGATGAAGATACTACTTTAGAAGACTTTGTACCAAACGGAGAGGAAGAAATTGCCTTAAATGTGGAAAGTAATATGATGAGAAAAGCTTTTCGTGATGTCATTGAAAATGATTTAAAACTTAGTGAAAGAGAAAAGAAAGTTCTTTTTATGCGATTTGGTTTTTATGACGGACATCCTTATACATTAGATGAAATTGGAAAATGTTTTATGGTTACTAGAGAGCGTATTCGTCAAATTGAAGCGAAATGTTTAAAGACTTTGAGAATGCATTTAAAGGAGAGTTCTTTTAGAGATACTGATTTTTCATTGGGATCTGCTTCTGAAGATGATTTTATACCATTAGATTATACTTTTCCAAGAAAACGAATTGCTCAACCAGATGTCGTTCAATCTACTAGCAGAGATTTCAATGGAAATGTTCATACTCATAAACGATTAGCTTTCAATTTAGATTCTAATCAAATTAATGATATTCTTTTAGAAGTTCTATCTAGAACAGATATGAATCAATTTGATCAAGATACAAGGGATATTCTTAATTTGAGATATGGTTTATGTGGGGTTAAAGTATCAGTGACAGATACTGCTAGGATTTTAAATTTAAGTGATTTAGTTGTTCAAGAGAAAGAAGATACTGCTTTAAAAATTATTTTTAGTCAGCTTACTGATTTGGAACCTGAGATAGAACAAGTAAAAAGAATGATTATGAAAAAATAAAAACAGGATTTCCTGTTTTTATTTTGGTATGAAGGTAATAATTCCATGTGGATATTTTAATAATAAGAATCCAAATAATAGTCCACATAAAGCTCCTATTAAGTGACCATCATGATATACTTTTTTATTTCCTTCTAAAAATGTATCTTTTATTTCTGTTGTTATGTAAAATAAGAATATTAAAACTAAGGTGATTGGTATTTTTCCTTCTGATAGATTTGAGAAAGAACTTAAAACAATTAGCATATAGACATTACCACTTGCTCCTGTAATGCAATAATTATGAAAGATTAGGTTTATTATTGAAATGATTAATGATGTTAAAAGTAATATACAAAGTAAGTTGATGCTACCATATTTTTCTTCAATCATAGGACCAATTAATAATATGTAGAGAAAATTGCTTACTAGATGATCCCAATCTTTATGACCGATACTATGAGTAAATAGGCGGATATATGTAAACGGATTAAAAGGGGAGCTTCGATAATTTGTGAATAACAATCTATTACTTTTTCCATGAGTTATGGTGTTTAATAACCAAGCAATTAAAGATAGTCCTAAATAACTAATAATAACTGGTGAATTATAGTCGAATTTTAAATTTACATTCATGATATGCATGTGAAACCTTCTTTCTATGATACTTATTATAACATTTTTTTCTTTTTTCTTCTATCTTATGATATACTTAGATTAATAATAGGTGGTAGTGATATGACGTTAGAAGAGTATTTAGAAGCAATGTCTTTTCAAAATGATATTATGAATTCTAATGAAAAGAAAAATCGAATAAAGGATTCCTTTTACCAATTAGAAAAAATTGGATTTTTAGAAAGGAAAGATCATCACGACATTGTGGTAGAAGAGATGAGGGATGGTAGTAAGAGAAAAATTACTAATCCTTTAGAAGTATCTTTAGCTATGAGAGAGATTGGACAACGAAGTAGTTATTATCAGAATGCAAATCGCTTTTTGTATGCTATTTTAAATACACAAGGAAGATTTGATGAATTTCAAGAATTATTACCACATACAGTAGATATGTTGTATTCTTTGTGTCATCTTCGTTTTCAATTTTTTCCATTCTTTGAGTTACCAAAGGGAAATAAAGATGTTCGGGAATTAGCTTCTTATGTATTACCATATGAAATTGCGATGAGACATGTTTCTTCTAAGGATTTTTATACTAGACTAAGAGCAAGAATTGAAGGATATGCTATACTGAATCACTATTATTCAGCAGGTAAGTTACTATCTCAAGAGAAGCATTTTTCTCCTAAGAAGGCAGAAGATTATTTAATACCTTTATTGGTTGGTGGAGATTTAGAAAAACCAATGATGGAGTCTATTATAGAACAAGTTTATCAGAATGCTGAGGACATTATTCATTGTGATGATGATCAGTTTATTTCAGCTATTTATCCTCTTTCCTTGTCATATGTAATGGATGAGAATGAAAAGAATCATTATATGATTTTTCCGGAAGTATCTATGATTTATGCGTGTGCGATGATGGGAGAAGAGGATATTGTTCCTTTATTTGATTTAGATTTAAGTTTTCTAAAAAAATATACATTAAAAGTGTATCATGATTATCATCAGTTAATGAAAAATAAATAGTAATAAAGTCTTTTGTAAAAAACATGTAAAGTGCCAAGAATAGTTCTTCTTTTTTGTTTTGTTATGTATAATTTGTGTTAGAATATGGATTTCAAAGGAGTGATTATATGAAATTATTTGATTCTTTTTGTGAATATTTAAGTACTATTACATTAATTAATAAAAAAGTTATTTCTGTAACTTTATTGAGTATATTTTGTTTAGCATTTTTTTCTTTACTTAAGAATATTGCTTCTTTCTTTATTAGTAGAAGAAATAAAAATGCTAGAGGAGAATACTTTTTTAATCAGTTTTTAAAAGTATTTTTGAATGTTATTGAAGTATTAACTTTACTAGTTATTTGGAATGATCATATTAAAAATTTTGTTACACTAATTTCTGTTATCTCTGCTGCGATGACGATTGCTTTGCGTGAAGTAATTTTGAATTTCTTTGCGGGATTGTATATTAAAGTAAAACGTCCATTTAAAGTAGAAGATAGAATCCAAATTGGAGATATCAAGGGAGATGTTATGAACATATCGACATTTGGTTTTGATATTTTAGAAGTTTCTAATGAAATTAAAAATGGACAATCTACTGGAATTGTTGTATCATTTCCACATTCTGTTATCATGACTACTCCTGTTAAAAATATTAGTAAAGGATTTAAATATATTTGGAATGAATTGGTTGTGAAAATAGACTTTAACTGTAATCTTGTAAAAAATAAACAAGAAATATACAGAATCGTGAATAGTATTGAAACGATTAAGAGTATTCCTCGTAAGATGAAGGAACAGATTCGTGAAATAGGGGCTGATAGTAGAGTTTATTTTAATAAATATGATCCTATTATCTATACGAAGATTGTAGATGATCATATTGAACTTAGTATTCGTTATTTGATGCATCCTAAGAAAGCAAGATATGTAGAAAGTGTTATTTGGAATAAAATTTATGAAGCTTATCAAGATAAAAAAATTCAATTATATACAAAATAGACTTTTGTCTATTTTTTTTTGACTTTTTCTTTGTTTTGTGGTATTTCATATATTATAAAAATAGGGGGTGTAGTGATGGATAGTCAAATATATTTATCTTTACTACTTTATAAAGATATTGTCTCTGATGAGAATTCTTCTATTAGACAACTTCATTATCGGGTTTTAGGTCCAATGATGGGAACTTTAGATGGAAATGTTTTTTGGAATACTTCTGATAGGAAGTATCATAGTATTGAAAAAAGTACTACTAATATGAATGATAATCTACGTTATGCATATTATTCTCTTCTTTCTTTAAAAGATGCAAAGAGGAAGTATCAAACAGATTCTATAGAAAAAATTGTTTCTTCTTTTTTTAAAGAACATGAGAGGGACACTTATTATGTAATTTCTAAAGAAGAGGGAGCTCCTATTATTATTAAATATGATGAGGAGAAAATGAAGAGGAAGATGGATACTAATCTTGTGAGGCCTTTGTAGAATAGAACTGGTGGTTCTATTCTTTTTGATATTTTCATATGTTTTATAAAGGAGATTTATTATGGATTATATTCTTTTTGATGATTTTAAAAATATGGATATTTACGAGGACTTTAAGAAAAAAAATCCACTTTTGGGGATGATTAAAGTACAAGTGACTACGGCCTCTAGTTCTCTTCCTTTAGAAGATGTTTCTATCGAAATCTATAAAGATATTGGGGAATATGATGTTTTGTTTTTCCAAGGAAAAACTAATTCTAGTGGAATTATTGACTCAATTTTATTACCAGCACCTGGAAAAGTACCAATTGGTTCTTTAGAAATACCAGAATATGCAGTATATACTATGAATGTTTTCAAAGAAGGTTTTGATTCTTTGAAAAAATACTCTTTTGCGGTATATGGTGGAGTAGAGGTATTACAAAATATTGTGATGAATGCTGATGTGAATATTGAAAAAAATTGATTTTTATGGTATAATTTACACACATTTGAGGGGGTGTAGGAAATGGAATTGTTAAAGGATTACTTGGCTTCTAGAGTTATAGCAGATGGGAAAAGATTAGATGACTATACAAGAATCTATTTTAAGACAAATGAAGACTTAGTAACGAGTTATCAAGATTTTGATTTTAAGGATAAAGAAGTACTTAGTGTACTTGCTAGTTCTGATCAAGTATTTACGGCAAGACTTTTAGGAGCAAAAAAGGTGGATAGTTTTGATAAAAATTCATTAGCACTTTATTATTACTATTTAAGAAGTTGGACGATTACCTATATGCATCAGATGTATCCAATTCCAGTTTTGGATAATAATTATCGTTTTCTATTTGAATTATTAGAGAAAGTTGAACCAAGTAGTGAAGAAGAAATTCAAGCTCTTCTTTTTTGGAAGGAACATTTGAAACATCATACTGATTTATCAAAATTATTCTTTGAAGATACTAGAGAAGGAAAAACTTCTTTTTCTGATATTAGAGATTTAGAAAATGTTGCTGATGGGGATATGAACTTTTATCATCTAAACTTCTTTCAAGATTTTCATTTAGATTCTTCTTATGATATTATTTTACTATCTAATATTATAGAATGGGCTAGAGGAAGTGATACTAAAATAACTTGTATTCGTGATAATCTAAATCAATTATTACATTCTAATGGAATTGTTTTATGTACAGGATTAATCAACCGATATCCGGAAAAAATACAAAGAGAAAGAGAAATCTTTGATTCTAATTTTGAATTTATTGATTATGGAAGGGAAGGATATGCTTATCAAAAAAGGTAGTTAAAGCTAGTTTATTGAACTAGTTTTTTTGTATTGATTTAAAGATGAAAAATGTTATAATTTTAACATATAGTAATAATAGGATGTGTTGTTATGAAAAGGATAAGAAACTCTAAGGGATTTACTTTAGTAGAATTATTGGTTGCGGTTGCGATACTAGGAATCATTACAGGAATGAGTATTCCTTTGATTCGTAATATTCAGCTTCGTAATAATAATAAGAAATTTGAGCAATATGGAAAAGCAATGCTTTCTAGTGCTAAATTATATCGAGATAGTTATGATGAAGATTTATTTGGTAGAAAATCATCTGGATGTGCCTTAGTTTCTTTATCTCAATTGATTGAGAAAGGTTTAATCAAAGATTATCCAGATGAAAATATTACTTGTGATTATTCGGGGACTATGGTTCGTATTGTAAAAATTAATAAGCAATATGGATATAGTTATCAGTTATTTTGTGGTACTGATTTAGAACATCCTAGTTTTACTTATTCTACTTTTTCTAAGAGAGAAGGTCTTTTTCAAAAAAATGATACAACACCTACCGAGGGAATAGATGGAGAATTGGAAGAAGGAGATGATACACCTGATTATGGTTCTTTTGGAGGTTTTGACTTATCTTCTTGTAATATGAAAAATAGTATGAAAATAGAAGCAAATCCAGATAGTGGAATTGATAAAGCAGAATCCTATTCTGTAAAAGTATCTTTATCAAGTACTACAGGGATTAGTACTAGTAGTCCTGTTCATATTCAGTATGCTTGGGTAGAAGTTCCAGAATTAGAAGAAACGGTAGATGATACTCCTATTGATACTAGTGAAGAAGATGATGATCCAGATGCAGAAGCTAGTGATGAGATTGAAACAGTTGATGTAGAGGATGTTGAAATAGATTATTCCTCTATTACAGATTGGAAATCATTACAATTTTCTAAAATAGAAAGTGAAGATTCTCAACAAAGTAAAATTGTATCATCTGCAGTGGATTATATTACAGCAGATTCTCATAAAATTTCTCCACCTACGGATACTGCTAATCAATGGTATCTTGTGTTAAAGATTAATAATTTTAAAGACTTAACAGGAGAAGAATATCCAAATGAATACGAAACTTTTGGAATTTATAACATTGCGAAGAAATATACTTTAACTTATGATGATAACGGGGGAAATGGATGCAGTTCTAATAAAAAAGAATTCTTGCTTGGAAGAGGAGAAAGTGAAGACTGGGGTGAATTATGTACACCAGAGAGAGAAAATTATGTTTTTGCTGGATGGAATACAAAATCTGATGGAACTGGAACAACTATTACAGAGAATACCCCAGTAACCTCTAATTTAAAAATATATGCAAAATGGTCAACGGCTAGAGTTATTATTCGGTATAAATTGATGAGTAATGAGACGATAGCAGCTAATACTTCATCTACTGCAACTCCACCTGTTAATTATAAATGGAGACGTGGAAGTGGAGATTTGGTAGAGAGAAGTACAAATGGAGGAAGTTCGTACTCAGTGCTTGCTTCTACATTAGCATCTGGGAAAAATCGTGAACTTGATTTAGCTAACTATAACAATTCTCATTTTTTAAAAATTACGAGTAAGGCTGGTTATACAAATGCAAGGAGTGGAGCTGAGTGGATTTGTGAAAGTGGATGTAAAAAAGCTAATCAAACGTTCTCTCATAGTAAAATAACGATTTCTGATACAGATAATCTTTGTGATACATCTCATGGAGATTGTACAATAAACATAAAGGTAAATTGGGATTCATCAAGTATTACTGCTATTCCAGTTTCTTTAGATCAACAAGGAGGTAGTGGGGGTACTGCAGCCATTTATTCTAAGAATAGTAAATGGTACAATACGGGTAATCCAACTACTAGTACATCAAACATTACTACGATAACGAAACCAAGTAAAACAGGAAATACTTTTGGAGGCTATTATTCGGATAAGAATGGTAAAGGTACTCAAAAAATAAAGGCAGATGGAAAAATTTATGCAGCTGCGAGTGGTGTTACTTCTTCTAGTACTTGGTTTGCAAAATGGACATTAAATACTTGTACGATTAAATTTTCACCAAATGGAGGAACATTTAATAATAATGCAAACAAAACAACACAGATATTACAGTATGGAAAAAGTGTTAGTGATTTTTGGAATGCAAATGGAGGAACTTATAAGGCTACAAGAACTGGTTATACGATTACTAGTAGTAAAGCATGGTTATTATCAGGAACTACTAAAACTTTTGATGAAACAAAAGGATATAAAGCAACCCAAATATGTACTTCTTTAGCAAGTAAAAATCAAACAGTAATATTAAAGGTTAATTGGCAAGCTAAGAAAGTAGCAGTAACCTTAGATCAACAAGGAGGAAGTGATGGAACGTCACGGATATATGAATATTATGGTATTGGATGGTATAAATCTTCTTCTGCAACATCATCAATTTCCAAAGTAACAATTCCAACAAGGACTGGATATACATTTGAAGGGTACTATACCAAAAAAAATGGAGCTGGAATACAAGTAGTGTCTGCTAACGGAACAATTTTGTCTGGGAAGACAACACAATTTAGTTCCGCAGGTACATTATATGCAAAATGGAGAATAAATGTTTTAACAATAAGATATAAGATTAAATCCGGTGAAACAATTAGAACTGATACTGGAGTGAATTTTAAAAAAGGAACAGACAATTATGTGTATAAAGATAACAAACTATATACTGTAACACTAAGCTATAATGAAAAATTAGGAAAAACAGGGCTTACAAACTGGCATAATGATAAATATTTGTACATTAATAAGGTAGATTATAATGCAGTAGATAATAATGAATGGACTGACGGAACAAATTTTTTTGATCAAGATAAATCATATAAATCTCAAGAGCTTTGTTCTAATTTATCAAAAGGAGATTGTACAGTAACATTATTTGTAAACTGGAGAATTGCTTATGCTAAAGTTTCATATCATGCGAATGGAGGAACAGTTTATAAAAAATATAGTCAACCATATATTTCAATTGTTGATGGATATATTGCAGCATATGGAAAAAAGAGAGTAGATAAAATAGGATCAAAAGCAACATTGAGTAATGCAGGTTGGGGATTAATTGATGTTTGGAATACTAACTATGCTTATATAGTAAAAGATGGTAAAAGAATTGATCATACTGGAGGAAATACATGGAATACCAAAGCAGATGGTACAGGAAAAACATATAATCAATATAAAACAGATTACTTTGGTGGAGATTTTTGTGATACTTCCCATGGTGATTGTGAAGTCATATTATATATTAGATGGCTAAGTTAAAAAAGATAAGACTGTTTTGATAATGAAGTGATCAAAGTATTTCCTTTTAGATAAAAGAAAAAACGTTAGCACTCTCCCTTGACAACTGCTAAGAAAGGTGCTATATATAGTTATGGGAGATGATTATTATGGCAAAAAAGAAATTTAAATCAGAATCTAAAAGATTATTAGACTTAATGATTAATTCTATTTATACAAATAAAGATATATTTTTAAGAGAATTAATTAGTAATGCTAGTGATGCTTTAGATAAATTATATTATAGAAGTTTAACGGATAAGAAAGTAAAAGTAGATCGAGATGATTTAAAAATTGAAATTGCTTTTGATAAGGAAGCTCGTACTTTAACGATTACAGATAATGGTTGTGGTATGACAAAAGAAGAATTAGAAGAGAATCTTGGTACTATTGCGAAGAGTGGATCTTTAGCTTTTAAAGAGAATATGACTAAAGAAGAGAAAATTGATATTATAGGTCAATTTGGTGTTGGTTTTTATTCTGCTTTTATGGTTAGTGATAAGATTACCGTTACTTCTTTAAGTGTTGATAGTAAGGATGCTTATCAATGGACTAGTGAAGGGGCAGATGGTTATACGATAGAAGAAGCTTCTAAAAAGGATATTGGTACAGAGATTGTTTTAAGTATTAAAGAAGATAGCGATGAATTTGAATATAGTAAGTATTTAGATGAGTATGAACTAAAAACATTAATTAAAAAGTATTCTGATTATATTGCTTATCCTATTCGTATGGAAGTTACGCATCATGAATTAGTAGATGAAGAAAAGAAAAAATATGAAGACCATAAAGAAGTAGAAACAATGAACAGTATGGTTCCTATTTGGAAGAAAGCTAAAAGTGAAGTAACTGACGAAGATTATGACAATTTCTATATGGATAAGTTTAGTGATTATGATAAACCATTAAAAGTAATATCTTCTTCAGTAGAGGGAATGACTTCTTATAAATCATTATTATTTATACCAAGTCATGCTCCATATGATTATTATACTCAAGAGTATGAAAAGGGACTTGCTTTGTATTCTAATGGAGTATTAATCATGGAAAAATGTGCAGATTTATTACCAGACTATTTTAGTTTTGTAAAAGGTGTAGTTGACTCAGAAGATTTGAGTTTAAATATTTCACGTGAATTATTACAAGAATCTCAAAGTTTAAAATTAATTGCGAAAAATATTGAAAGCAAAATTCGTAAAGAATTAGAAAACTTAATGAAAGATGATCGTGATACTTATATTTCTTTCTTTAAAACTTTTGGTGTTCAATTAAAATATGGTGTTTATAATAATTTTGGACAAGATAAAGATAAATTAAAAGACTTAGTAATGTTTTATTCTTCTAAACATGAAAGACTTATTACTTTATCAGAATATGTAGCTGAAATGAAAGAAGGACAAGATGCAATTTACTATGCAAGTGGATCTTCTATTGAGAAAATTAATTCATTACCACAAGTGGAACAAGTAAAAGATAAAGAGTATGATATTTTATACTTAACTGATTATGTAGATGAATTCTGTATTACAGCAATTCAAGAGTATGATAGTAAGAAGTTTGTTAATGTAAGTGATGGAAGTTTAGATTTAGAGAGTGAAGAAGAGAAAAAAGAAGTTGAAAAAGTTAATAAGAAAAATTCAGATTTATTAAAAGATATGGCTGAAGAGATTAAAGAAGTTAGTGAAGTACGTTTCAGTAATAAACTTAAAAGTCATCCTGTATGTTTAACTACAAAAGGTGATGTTTCTATTGAAATGCAGAAGGTGTTTGATGCAATGCCAAATGAAATGGGTATTAAAGCAGAGACTGTACTTGAAATTAATGAGAAACATCCAATTAGTGATAAATTAAAAGAATTATATAAGAAGAAAGATAAAGAAGAATTCTTAAATTATACAAAGATTTTATATAGTGAAGCTAAAATGATTGCTGGTCTTCCTATTGATAATCCTACTGAGATTAGTAAATTAATTTGTGATGTAATTTCTAAATAAGGACTTTGGTCCTTTTTTATCAAACTATTTGATTTTATAACAGGATACTTATTGAATGATACTATTTTAAATATATAGGTATATAGGAAATAAGAATGATATTATGATTAAAAGATTGAAAACCTTAATTTTCAGTCTTTTTTTTTGTTTTTTTCTATTGTATAATTATAATAGGAAGGTTTATTCAGATTAGAAAAGAATGGGGAGGGTATTATGGCAGTTTTATCAAGGAATGAATTAAAATTAATGGATGAATACTTTCGAGTATTAAATTATTTAAGTGTTGCTCAATTATATTTATTGGATAATCCATTACTTCGAAGAAAATTAACTATTGATGATATCAAACCTAATGTAGTTGGTCATTGGGGAACTGCTCCAGGACAAAATTTTATTTATATGCATTTAAATCGTATCATTAGAAAAAATAATTTAAAGATGATTTATATTTCTGGTCCTGGACATGGTGGGCAAGCTATGATTGCAAATCATTATGTTGAAGGAGTTTATACAAAATTTTATCCTGAAATTACTGAGGATGAAGAGGGATTAAAAAAACTTTGCAAGCAGTTTAGTTTTCCAGGTGGAGTATCTTCTCATGTTGCACCTGAAACTCCAGGTTCTATTCATGAAGGTGGAGAGCTTGGTTATAGTTTGGCTCATGCAGCAGGTGCAGTTCTAGATAATAAGGATTTAATTGCTGCTTGTGTTGTTGGAGATGGAGAAGCAGAAACTGGTCCACTCGCAACTTCTTGGCATATAAACAAATTTTTAAATAAGAAAACAGATGGAGTTGTTTTACCAATTCTACATCGTAATGGATATAAAATTTCAAATCCAACCATTTTTGGTAGAATGAGTAATGAAGAGTTGCGTTCTTTCTTTGAAGGATATGGATGGAAACCATTCTTTGTTACTGGTAGTAATTCTATTCGTCTTCATGAAGAAATGGCAAAAACATTAGATAGGATTGTTAAAGAAATTAAAAGAGTAAGAGAACGTGGAGAAGGAGCTTATCCAGTACTAATTCTTACTACTCCAAAGGGATGGACAGGACCTAAAGAAGTAGATCATAAAAGAATAGAAGGTTCTTTTCGAGCACATCAAGTACCTATTCCAATTTCTCATGAACATCCAGAAAATCTAGAATTGTTAGAGAAATGGTTAAAAAGTTATCATGTGGAGCAATTATTTGATGAGAAAGGACATTTAAGTAAAGAATTGAAATCTTTATGTCCTCCTTTATCTAAGTGTATGGGTTGTAGTAGTTTTGCGAATGGTGGATTATTACTTCGGGAAATTCGGACACCAAACTGGGAAGATTATTGTTTAGATATTAAGAGACCAGGAGCTATTATTGCACAAGATACAGAAGAATTAGGAAGATTCATTCGTGATATTTTTGCATTAAATCAAGAAAATAAAAATTTCCGCATCTTTGGTCCGGATGAGGCATTGTCTAATCGACTTCATCATGTCTTTGAAGTCACAAATCGTACTTGGAATACGAAGCTATTAAAAACAGATGAATATTTGAGTGGTGTAGGAAGAGTTATGGATTCTTATCTTTCGGAACATTTATGTGAAGGAATGTTAGAAGGATATTTGTTAACTGGTAGACATGGATTTATCCATAGTTATGAAGCATTCATTCGAATTATAGATTCTATGGCTAGTCAACACGCAAAATGGTTGAAAGTATGTCATGATATTCCTTGGAGACAGTCCATTGCTTCTTTAAACTTCTTACTTGTTAGTCATGTTTTTCAACAAGATCATAACGGGTATACTCATCAAGATCCAGGATTCTTAAACCATTTGGTTACGAAAAAAGCTGATGTTGTTAGAATGTATTTGCCACCGGATACCAACTGTTTATTGTCTTGTTTTGATCATTGTATTAAAACAAAGGATTATATTAATGTCATTATTGCTTCTAAGCATCCTCGTCCACAATGGCTTACGAAAGCACAGGCTAGAGCTCATTGTCGAAAAGGACTAGGTGTTTGGGAATTTGCGAGTAATGATGATGGTAATCCAGATGTTGTTTTAGCTTGTTGTGGGGAAACTCCTACATTAGAAGTACTTGCTGCTGTTGATATATTAAGACAAAGTGTTCAAGGAATACGTATTCGTGTAGTTAATGTAGTGGATTTAATGAAATTACAATCTCCAGATACTCATCCACATGGAATGAGTGATGAAGAGTATGATGAGATATTTACTCGTAATAAACCAATTATCTTTAATTTCCATGGTTATCCATCTTTGATTCATCAATTAACTTATAAACGATTTAATCGTAATTTGCATGTGCATGGGTATAAAGAAGAAGGGACTATTACTACTACCTTTGATATACGTGTACAAAATGAAATTGATCGTTTCCATATTGTACAGGCCGTACTACGAGAAATTCCACGCTATAAGAATTCTAGCTCTGTATTATTGAATTGGTGTGATGATATGTTAAATCGTCATAAAAACTATATTTGTGAATATGGAGAAGATATGCCATTTGTTAAAGATTGGGAATGGAATGGATTTTCAAAAGAGAAGTAGTATATCTATTTCTCTTTTTATGTTATAATAGAAAATGAAGAGGTGAAGAATATGTCTACTCGTAAAAGTATGAAATTACCGATTGTTTTGGCTTTTTTATTTATCATTATTATTGTCTATTTGTTTGCAACGATTAAACAAAGTCATGTTACTTGTGATAAGACAAATACATTTGATTCCAATATTCGATTGCAAGAACATATTGATACTACATTTGATGGAAAGAAAATTACTAGTATGGATGTTACTAAGACAATTATTTTACCAGAGAAGTATACGAGAGATAATAGTCGATTAAATAGTATTCAGTTTGCTTTAGAAAAAACATTAAATTATTTAGGAAAACATGTTACTTATTCTGTAAGAGATGATCGAATTATTACTCGAATACAGGTTGATAAGAATCAATTGATTTTATTAGATAATATTGAATTTATTGTAAATGATGATATAGAGATTAAAATTAATTCTAATACAAAAAGTAGTGATGTTATCTTATTAAAAGTTGGAGATAATTATACGGATGGAGAATTCATGAAACGATTAAAAAATAATGGATATACTTGTAAGTAGGGGATAACATGGAAGAGTATCCAGTAAATCAAATCATAGACGAGATGAATTTTTCTGATTATCAATATCAAACTCTAAAAAGTGGAGTTATGCTTACTAATTGGGAGATATCTGTATTAGAACAGTATCATGTTCCTTATCAAAAATGTCTTTCTTTAAAAGAGATTCTTTATGAAATAGAAGAAGTATTATCACAAGAAGATTTAGAAGAACTTGAGAAAGTATCTTCTAGTATATCTGAGAGAGATTATTATCAAAATACTCCTTTTTAAGATAGGTAAACTTGAAGTTGAGTGATTCAACTTCTTTTTTATTGTTCTTTTTTGTTAATTTATTTATAATGAATATGAAAGAAGTGATTAGATGATTTATTTGGATTATAGTGCAACTACTCCTGTAAATGAAGAAGTAATTGATACCTATAGTAAAGTATGTAGAGAGTTTATTGGAAATCCGAATTCTTTGCATTCTTTAGGAGTAAAAGCAAAGAAATTAATTGATGCGAGTACAGAACAAATTGCAGAAATTTTAGGTGTTAAAACTAGTGAGATAATTTATACTAGTGGATCTAGTGAGTCTAATAATATGGCTATTAAAGGAGTTTGTTTCAAATATCAAAATCGTGGAAAACATATTATTACTACAGAACTTGAACATTCTTCTGTAATTGCTCCGATTCAGTATTTACAAAAACAAGGTTTTGAAGTTGACTTTGTGAAATTAGATGAAAATGGATTAGTAGATTTAGAGGATTTAGGTTCTTTGTTACGAGATGATACAATTCTTGTTAGTATTGCTGCTGTAAATAGTGAGGTTGGTGTTAAACAAGATTTGAAAGCTATTTCAGAAGTTATTCGAAAATATCCTAAAGTTATTTTTCATAGTGATGTGACACAAAGTATTGGAAAAGACAGAATTGATTTTTCTTTATTAGATTTAGCTAGTATTTCCTGTCAGAAGTTTTATGGAATGAAAGGAATTGGAGCTTTAATTAAACGAGATAAATTAATTATCGAACCATTAATTCATGGTGGAAAATCAACTACTGTATTTCGTAGTGGTACACCTGCTACTCCATTGATAGCATCTTTTGCTAAAGCATTACGTTTGGCATATGAAAATTTTGATTTGAAATATCAACATGTTGTTGAAATTAGAGATTATTTACTATCTAAATTAGAAGAATTACCAGTTTCTATTAATAGTAATTCCTATTGTTTACCTCATATGGTTAATATTAGTTTGAATCATATTAAGAGTGAAGTTATGCTACATGCATTAGAGGAAGAAGATATTTTTATTTCAACACAGACGGCTTGCTCTACGGGGGATTATTCTAAAGCAGTATATGCTATTACTCATGATAAGGAACGTTCTACTAGCAGTTTGAGAATTAGTTTATCTTATTTAACGACAAAAGATGAAATTGATACGTTTATTTCTGTTTTTGAAAAAAAGTTAAAGGCATTAGATTTTAGGAGAGATGTATGAAAATTATTAAAATAGGAGCTATTTGGTGTGGGGGCTGTTTGGTTATGAATAAAGTTTGGAATCAGTTAAAAAAGAATTATGAATTTGAAGCTGTAGAATTAGATTATGATATGGATGAAGATGAAGTGAAAAAATATTCTCCTGGAGATGTATTACCTGTTTTTATCTTTTATGATGATGATAGTCAAGAAATACTACGAGTAGTAGGAGAACATTCTTATCAAGAGATGGAAGAGAAAATAAAAGAGGTGTTATAGAATGAAAAGATGGTCTAAAATTGTTTTTCTTTTCCTTCTTTTTTTCATGCCTTTATGGGTATGGGGAAAAGAAGATAAAGAAATTACTTTGTATTTATTTCATGGAGATGGATGCCCTCATTGTGCAGAAGAATTAAACTATTTGGATTCTATTCAAGACAAGTATCCATCTTTAAACATACAAAAATATGAAGTTTGGTATGATGAAGAAAATGCAGAATTGTTAAGTAAAGTAGAAGATGCATTTTCTATTACTCGTTCAGGGGTTCCTACTACTGTTATTGGAGATACTACTATTACTGGTTTTGGTAGTAATACAGGTGCGAAGATAGAAAGAGCGATTGAACATTATTTGGAAGAAGATTATGTTGATCAAGTTGCAAAGATACAAGATGGTACTTTTCAAAAAGAAGAACTTCATCAAGAAGAATTTGAAAAAGAAGAAAAAAAGAGTGATGAAGAAATGTCCTTGGAAGTACCAGTGATTGGAAAGATTAATTTAAAAAATGTTTCTTTGATGAGTGCAGCTGTTATTATAGGGTTAATTGATGGATTTAATCCTTGTGCTATGTGGATATTATTATTTTTAATTAGTGTGTTAATTGGAATGAAAGATAAAAAAAGAATGTTGCTTATTGGGTTTACTTTTTTATTTACCTCAGCTCTTGTTTATCTATTAATTATGTTATCTTGGATACAAATAGCTATTAAAATTACAGCTATTATTTGGATTCGGAATTTAATTGCTATTGTCGCTCTTATCGGAGGTTTTATTAATTTAAGAAGTTTTGTTCGTAGTAGGGATAATGGTGGATGTGAAGTAGTAGATGATAAGAAGAGGAAAACAATTTTTAAGAAAATTCGTCGTTTTACACATGAAAAAAGTCTTTTTTTAGCCTTGATTGGAGCAATTATTTTAGCTGTTTCTGTTAATATTGTAGAGCTTGCTTGTTCTGCTGGATTACCACTTGTTTTTACTGAATTATTGGTCTTAAATCATACTAGTTCTATTATGAAATTTTTGTATACTTTAGTTTATATCTTATTTTTCTTATTAGATGATTTAGTTGTATTTTTAATTGCTGTTTTTACTATGCAAGTGACTGGTATTTCTACTAAGTATAATAAGTATTCTCATTTGTTAGGAGGAATTATTATGCTACTTGTAGGAATCTTATTATTAGTTAAGCCAGAATGGTTAATGTTTCAATTTAAGTAGTTTACTTATTCTAAAAAATTTTGTATAATGTATTTTAGAGTAGAAGGAGTTTTACTATATGGAAGATAAAAAAATGGTTGTTATACAAGAATTAGATGGAACTACAAGTAATGTAGAACTTATTACTTATTTAATCCGTGAAGATCATATGGGTTCCTATTTGGTTTACTCAAAAGGAGAAAAAACGGGTGAAGAAGAGGATGAAGTTATTTATATTTCTAAAATAGTATCAAATGGTCCTATTCTTCAATTAAGTGAAATTACAGATGACGGTGAATGGTCTGAGGTTCAGGCTTTATTAAAGAAAATAGCGAATGCATAATAGGTGGTGATTTAATGTTTACGGAGTATATTTTTAATAATAAAAAATATGAATTTGTAGTACGTGACTTAAAAGCCACTTTATTTGATATTGTAGTTAGTGAAGAAGAAAAAATCAGTGAAGTAGAAAATAGGGCTGATTCAGAGAGTAATACTGATCGAAAGAGTGAGTTACGTAATTTATGCTCTAAAGAGAGTCTTTGTTTAAAAAGGGTTGTAGAGATGGCAAATGAGTTATCAGAAACTTTGAAAATATTAGATTCTTATTCTCGTGATTTGGAGAATTTAAATAATCAAATTATTTCTGAACTTCTTTCTAATGCTAGTAAACAACCTGTTTCAGAAGAAGTTAATTTTGAGACTCCTGTTCAAGATTTTGTTAGTGAAAAAGTTGTAGATTCTCCTGTAGAAGAGATTTCTTCTGAAAATGTTACGAATCGTGAATCTGGTATACCAAATGGTTTGGTTGAAGTTCCTGATTTTGGTGCAGACGAAGAAGTAACAACATACTCTTCTGATGATGTGGTTGAAGAACAAGTTGAAAGGGGAGCAAACTTTTCTCCTGTAGAGAATGTCTCAATAGAGACAGAAGGCGAATCAGAACCAGTAACAGTAGATGAGGAATCAGTCGAAGAAAGTATTCCAGAAGATATGGAAATTGAAAAAAATGATGTAGAAGAAAGTCAGACTACTCCTAATCCAGATATACCTACAGATGTAGAAGAAACTGTAGATGAAAGTAAAGAAGAGAGTTCTGATATTGCAGAAGGAGACACTTTGGTAGATACTGGAATTGAATCAAGTGTTGAAGATAATTCGGTAGAAGAACCTGT
>CAMOGG010000003.1 GCA_946614095.1 uncultured Caryophanales bacterium
TCTTCCTGGTAAATGTTAAAGAATAGGTAAGTCAATGACTTATCTTTTTTAGTATTAAAACAAGTTTGTGTTTAAACTAAATCCATGTTAAAATAAAACTATAAAATAGGAAAGTAGGAAGAAGCAAATGAGAAAAAATAAAAAGAAAAATAGTATCATTCTATTAGTATTACTATTACTAGGAATAACTCTAGGATATTCTTTATTATCTAGTAATTTAAATATTAGTAGTACAACAGGACTAAGTAATAATACTTGGAATATTCATTGGAGTAATTTAGCTGTTACAAATGGTAGTGTTACAGGTACACAGGTAACTACACCTGCAGCTATCAAAACAGGAGATACAGAAGTAGAATATTCTATTACACTATCTACTCCAGGAGACTATTATGAGTTTACCGTAGATGCGGTAAATGAAGGAAGTATTGATGCGATGATCGAATCATTCTCCAATAAAACATATGAGTCAAATGGTACTACAGAAAAAACACTACCAACATATCTAAACTATTCAGTAACTTATAGTGATGGAATAGCTCTAGCACCAAAACAAAAACTAGCTGCAAATACAACTGAAAAAATAAAGGTAAGAGTAGAATTCAAAAAAGATATAGAAGCTAACCAACTACCAACAACAGCAGATACTATAGTATTTAAATTTAATGTTACATATGCCCAAGCAGATAACACTGCAGAGGCAGTAAATCATTCAAGAATTGTTTATACAGTAAATAAGTATGATTATAATGTAACAACAACACCAAAATATAATGCAGTATGGTTAAATCAAGCTTTCCCAACAAGTATCACTAAGTATAATACGCCTAGCGAAGCATTAACCGCAATCGCTACAGCATCAAACAAAAACATACCGTTCTACCTAAAACAAAAACTCGAAAACGATGTTGTAACAGAAAGCTATGTTGAATTTGTAGTAACACCAGAGATGGCGGAAGCAAACACAGGAATGATCGCAGGAACATATACTTTAAGAGGGGAAAAAACATATGATCGTGATACTGATACATTGCTAGTAGGAACCGATTATATTAGTCCATATTATGAAGCAAATAAAGAAGCAATAAAAACAGCATTTGGCTATTCAACAAATCCATCTCGCTGTAGAGAATATGGTACAGGTCGCTCTTCTGACTTCAGTTGTGGTGTTTCCGGTTTGTACGCTGATGCGTACGCGAGGGGCATTGTGGATGCGGGTGACGACGATAGTTCGTTCTGCACTGTGTACGACGACGGTTACTCTAGCTGCTATTGGAAGTAGTGGTCCGTCCCCAGCCATCTCAAAATCTCTAATCCATCATTTTTGATAAAAAATGATGTGTGTCGAGGGCTCTGCCCGAGCTTGTGTCGAACGAGCATTGCGAAGTGTAGCCACAGGGAAAATTGTAAAATAGAAAATAGTCATAACTATGGTTATGGCTCTTTTTGTTATAGTTTTAAATTGTAAAATTTATATCAAAAAAGCAAACAAATGTTCTAAAAAATAAAATTTTATGTTACAATAGTGTTGCAAGGAAGGGATAGAGATGGAAAGGATATATGCTTGTATTGATTTAAAAAGTTTTTATGCATCGGTAGAGTGTAGAGAAAGAAATTTAGATCCTATCACAACCAATCTAGTAGTAGCTGATAGTACAAGAACAGAAAAGACAATATGCCTTGCCGTAACTCCATCTCTAAAACAATATGGATTATCAGGAAGAAGTAGATTATTTGAAGTAGTTCAAAAAGTAAAAGAAATAAATCAAGAAAGAAAAAAAATGATTCAAAAAGAATTTAAAAAGAAGTCTTATAATGATAGAGAAATACAATTAAATCCAGAAGTAGAATTATCCTATATTATTGCTCCTCCTAGAATGAAATTATATATGGAATATAGTACTAAGATTTATCAAATTTATTTACAGTTTTTATCAAAAGAAGATATCTATGTTTATTCCATTGATGAAGTATTTTGCGAACTAACACATTACTTAAAACTATATCATCTTACTCCAAAAGAATTAATTACAAAAATGATAAGAGAAGTTTATGAAGAAACAGGAATTACCGCAACAGCAGGCATAGGTACCAATCTTTACTTAGCAAAAGTTGCCATGGACATTTTAGGAAAACATGAACCTGCTAATGAACAAGGGGTAAGAATTGCAGAATTAACAGAGAAAACATATCGGACAAGATTATGGAATCATACACCAATTACAGATTTTTGGAGAATAGGACCAGGAATTGCGAAAAGACTAGAATCAAAAAAACTTTATACGATGGGAGATATTGCCAAATATTCTCTAGAACACGAGAAAGAATTGTTCAAATTATTTGGAGTAAATGCAGAATTAGTAATTGATCATGCTTGGGGGTGGGAGCCATGCACTTTAGAAGAAATTAAAAATTATAAGCCATCTACAACGTCTCTTTCAACAGGACAAGTCTTACAATGTCCATATGATTATAGGGGAACAAAAGTTATTGTAGAAGAAATGTTAGAATTACTAGTATTAGATATGGTAGAAAAAGAGTATAAGACGAATCAAATTGTAATGACGATTGGTTATGATAAAAGTAACTTAGAAGGACAGGAAAAAAATACCTATCGAGGAGATGTCACGATTGATCATTATGGAAGAGCAGTACCAAAACATGCTCATGGAACGATTCGAATCGATCATCAAACATCATCTACTAAGATTATCAAAGAAAAGGGATTAGAACTATTTGAAAGAATAATCAATAAAAATCTTTTAACAAGAAGAATTAATATAGCAGTATGTAATTTAGATAGCAATGATTCCAAACGTGAAGAAACAGAGTACAAGCAACTAGACTTATTTACCAATCAAGAAGAATGGGATAAAAAGAAAATAGAGGAGAGAAGAAAAGAAAAAGAGGAAGAAAAGCTTCAAAAAACAATTATAAATTTAAAATACAAATATGGGAAAAATGCTATGTTAATTGGAACAAATCTAAAAGAAAAAGCAACCACAATTGAAAGAAATAATCAAATAGGAGGACATAAAGCATGATAGAATATCAAGATATTTTAAATAGTTATCATTATGAATTACGATATCATCCAAGAATGAGTAATCAAAATAGGGCTGCCCAATTTGCTCCTTTTGCAGCACTAACAGGATATGAAGAAGCGGTAAAAGAAACAGCAAGAACAACAACAGAAGAAAGGATTCTCACAGAAGATGAGTTAGAACAATTAAATTATCAACTCCAGGAAATTGAAAAAGACCTAGAAAATAATCCTAAGATAAAAATAACCTATTTTGAAAAAGACAAAAGAAAAAAAGGAGGAAAATATTTAGAGTATACTGGAGAAGTAAAGAAAATAGATCTTCTAAAAAAAGAAATGATATTTTTTTCGAATAAAAAGATATCTATCAAAAATATAATAAAAATAGAAAACATAAAACCAATATAAATTAAAATAGTTTTATGATATAATGAAGACAAATAAATCTAAGGAGAGTGTATATGGCCGAAAAAGAAATAAAAGTAGTAGATACAAATAACAAGGGAGAACATGGTGAAAACAGATGCCCAAAATGTGGAGCAAGTGATGTAACGTATAATATTAAGAAAGGAAAACTAATTTGTAATTATTGTTATACAGAGTTTGAGGCGAAAGAAGTAGAAGGAATTGAAAAAGAAGCCAAAAACTTAAAAGGAGAAACTCGTGGAAGTGGAACTAAGGATATCTCAAAAGAGAGTAATGACATGATTACGCTGAAATGTGGAGGATGTGGAGCAGAAGTTGTCATTAATACAGCAGAAGCAACCAATGCTAGATGTCACTGGTGTAGAAGTATATTATCCATAAATTCTCAAATAGAAAATGGCGCAATTCCAGATGTTGTACTACCATTTAAAATAGATAAAGAAACTGCGAGAAAAAATATTGAATCGTTCGTAGAAAAAAGAAAGTTTTATGCCAATTCCATATTTAGAAAAGAATTCACAACCAATAATATTATGGGAGTATATTTTCCGTATATGTTAGTGGATGCTAATGGTCATGGAAGCTTTTCTGGGCAAGGTGGACACGTCGCAAGAACATATGAAATTACAACAGGAAAAGACTCTGAAGGAAAAGATAAAAAAGAAACCGTATATGACATCGATATTTATGAAGTAGAAAGAGATTTTGATATTGCGATTGATGACTTGTCAATTGAATCATCAAAAGATAAATTAAATAAAAATAGTAAAGATAAAACAACCAATGTCATCAACGCCATTATGCCATTTGATACAGAAAACTGTATTCAATATGAATCAAATTATCTAGCAGGATATACATCAGAAAAAAGAGATGTAAATATTAGTACGATAGAAGAAAAAGTAGATGATGAGTTAAAAGATATTGCAAGACATGCACTGAATGAAGAAATAAAATACTATAATAGTGGCGTTAAATGGGAAAAAGAAGAATTAAACATCAAAGGAAAACAATGGATATCAGCTTACTTACCAGTGTGGTTATACTCATATCAAGACACAAAAAAAGTCCTTCACTATGTCGCAGTCAATGCAAGAACTGGAGAGACGATGGGGAGTATTCCTATGAATAAAACAAAACTGGCTTTATTATCTCTTCTAATATTTTTAGTATTCCTATTATTACCATTTTTATTAAAAGCATCTAATGGAATAACAATCATTAGTATAATCATTGGTCTTATTACATCACTTATCTATTATAGTAGTAAAAATTCAAAATATCGAAATGCTGGTGCTAGACATCGTTATGAAAAAGAAACAAAAGTAGAATTAACAAATATGAAAAAGAAAGATAATAAGATTAGAACAAAAAGAGAATCTCGTACAAGAAATTTATCAGGTGCCAACAACAACAAACTAGTAGGGGAATCCACAAAAATAAAAGATGAATAAAAAATATCCACAGTAATTTGTGGATATTTTATTTTTGAATCATATGACTATCATAAAATAAAGGATAAATCTGATAACCATTCTCTTGCAAATAAGTAATAGCACTAGGAAGAATTTCAGTAGTAATACGATTATAGTCATGGAATAAGATAACTTCAATATTATCATTGATAGAAGAGGTGAATTTATTCCATCCTTCATCCCAAGAAGCAATTCCTTTTCCATCTCCATCTTCTGCAGTCCAATCAACCCATCCATAACCTCTTTCACGAAGCTTATCTATAATAGGACCTTTTAAATCTTTTGATTGAGCACTACCACCAGGAAATCTTAATATATTTGTAATGTATCCTCCTGTTTGATTCTTAATATGTTCTTCTTGCCTTACAACAGCATCCATAAATGAATCAACACTACTATATAACCCGCCACGAATAGCATGAGTATAAGTATGATTCGCAATTGTATGACCTCTCTTTACATATTCTTTGTAAAGAGAAAAACAATTCTCACTTTTATTATCAAAACAGTATTCCCCATTCATAGAAATTGTAAAGAACGTTGCTTTCACATGATACTGATCTAAAATATCTAATACCTTATAAGTGTTAAAGTAAGGACCATCATCAAATGTAAGATAAGCAATTTTCTTATTACTTTTACCAGCTAATATTTCATCTTCTAATGCTTTAATATTTTGAAAATATTTACTCTTAATAGATTCAATACTTTTATCAATATCTTCTACTGACGTAATATCATGTATTTGATTCATTTCTTTTTTTTGATTATAGTATTGACTTAAAGTCTTTTTATATTTTATTTCAAGAAGAGAGTATTTTTTATCAAGCTCTTTTATCTGATACAAAAGAAATATACCACCAAAAAAGAAGAATAGAATAAGTAGTATGAATAATCCTTCTAACACAAGAAACTTTTTCTGACTTAAGAATTTGCTTTTTCTTCTTTTTGTAACTCTTCTTCCCATACCTCTAAAATACCCATCTTTTCTGGATTGTTCTTCTTTACTTCTTCTCTTTTTTTCTCATTTTCATTCTTCTTTTTCTCTAAAGTTTGAATCTTTCCTTCAATTTTATGAATTTCTTTCTCCTTTTTTTGAATTTTATCATAAGAAATATATCGAAATAAGATGACACTAAAAAAAGTTATAGAAATAATTCCTATTAAAAATGATATTATCAAAATACTTCTCTTCACACTCTCACCAACTTATAAATTTATTGTAATAAAAAAGAAAAACTTCGTCAATAAAAAAAATATGATACAATATAATTGGTGAGGGTATGAAAAAGGAGTATCTAAATTTTCTAAAAGAAAATAAGTTAAGCAATAAGCAAATGATTTTTATTATAGCTTCTATTATAACTGTATCAGGAATATTTGGCTGGTTATATGAATTCTTTTTTTATTACTTGAATAGTGGTTTTAAGACTTTTTATATGAGAGGAGGAAACTTCCTACCATGGATTAATATTTATGCTTATGGTGCTTTTCTAATTATTCTATTAACCTATAAAAGAAAAAAGAATCCTTGGCAAGTATTTTTAATCAGTGCCATATCAACAGGAATATTAGAATATCTATCAGGTTATATCTTATATGAAAAATTAGGTTGGATGAGGTGTTGGAGTTATAATGAAGAAATATTAAACTTTGGAAATATTGGAGGTTTTGTTTGCCTGCGTAGCGTAGTAGTATTTGGAATAAGTGCCTTACTATTAATCTATGGAATTCTACCGGTTTTAATAAAACTATCCAAAGAAAAAGATTTAAAAATATTTCTTCCAATTAGTATTATACTTTGTAGCATATTCTTATTAGATGAAATATACAATTTACTATTCACAGCACTTTTTCATCTTCCAAGAGCAAGCACCATCTATAAACAACTTGGTTTTCACTACATTTACTTTACAAGATAAAAGATATCCACAAAAAACAGTGGATTTTTATTGTCAAAAAGAAAAATATTTGATACAATTCAACTACGGGAATTTCCCGGAATAATTAATAAATTGTTATAAAAGTCCAAATAGTAGGGATGATTGTACCCTAATGAGGTTGGAAAAAGGAGGACTATATGGACAATTTATTAAATTATTTAAATCAACATAAATCAAAAGATTTTAATGAGTTACTTTTTTTATACATCGACAGATGTGGAAAAAAAGATTCAGAGATTTACAAAAAAGCAGATATTGATAGAAAATTATTTTCAAAAATACGTTGTAATAATTCCTATATACCAAGAAAGAAAGTCATCATGAAATTAGGAATATCACTACAACTTGGAAAAGAAGATTTCTTGAAGTTATTACAAAGTGCAGGATACTCTCTAGCCAGTAATAATCAAGATCTAATCGTTTCCTACTGTATAGAGAATAAGATATATGACTTAGATCAAGTCAATAACTATCTATATACACACTGCCATACTGTTTTATAACAGTATTTTTTTTTGTCGCTTTTTTCGCGACCAGTTAAATGCTAAAAGAAGATATACTGAATAACGAAAAGGAGTGATAAATATGAAAACAAATATTCAAGCACTAATGAACAAAATAGCAGAAGAAGAAAAAACACTACTTGATATTACAACAAGCATGAAAGGACATGTTATTAACACAACGATAGAAGAATTAGATGGTAAAAAGAATGTAACAGAAGATTACAAAAAGGAATATAAAGAGGAAGAAGTGAAATTAGAAAAATTAACAAAAGAAATAATTAATTTAAAAAAAACACTTCATCAAAAGAATAATGAATTTACTTTAAAAGACGGAAGAACTATTCAAGAAGCCATCGTTGAAAATACCTATTTAAGAAGATTAAAACAGGTATATGAATCTTTCAGTAACTATAAAAGTAGAAAATCAAGAATATCTGAATATCATGATGCCTACTTTGAATGTCGAGAAATCAATTTCGACAAAGAGAAAGTAAAAAAAAGAATAAAAGAATTAGAAAGAATTATTGAAGAAACAGATTTTGAAATAACAAAATGTAACTCTCTTGAATTTGAAATCTAATAAATTGGTCATACAAAGTTACTTAGTATGTTAAATTAGGAAGAAGAACTAAGCCATAGTATTTTCTATCTCTTCAGGTGTGTAAATAGAGAATGAACAAAGAACAAGTAATAATTACAATTCATAAGAAGTATAATTAAAAATGGTTAGAAAAAGAATAGATATAATTAATTTTTTGGAAGAATAGAAAATACGGAAAAATAGATCAAGCTCTTGATCTATTTTTTTGTTATAATAAACAAAAAGGAGGAATTATGAAAGAATTAACAAAGAAGATTAGACAATTTGCCATTGATAGAGATTGGCTACAATTTAATACTCCAGAAAATCTAGCAAAATCTATCGCGATAGAAGCAGGAGAACTATTAGAGTGTTTTCAATGGGATAATAATTATGATACAGATGAATTAAAATATGAAATAGCAGATGTTATGAACTATTGTATATTATTATGTTCACAAATAGGAGTAGATCCAAAAGAAATCATTTTAGAAAAACTAAAGATTTCAGAAAAAAAATATCCAATTGAAAAGTCAAAAGGAAAAAGTACGAAGTATAATAAATTATAAAATATCCACAAAATATGTGGATATTATTTTTTTATTAGATAATCAAAGAATGGACGAAAAGCAGTAGGTAAGGCATGTTTTTTTTCTATCTCATCTAAAGAAAACCAAGAGTATTCTGAAAGTTCTTCCTTAACTTCAATAAAATAGCTATTCATATACCACTTTTTATGAGTAAAAATATGAGTATTGGTAATTCCCATTTCTACTCTTAAAGTTCCAGGTACTTTTTCTTTTACTTCATCAAATGTTAGAAATCCTTCCATATTAGGAAACTCCCACATATTCTTTAAAAGACCATCTACCCTTTTATGAAGAGCATATTTTTCTCCACACTTAATTAAAAAAAGTGTGTATTCTTCTTCTAATTTTTCCTTCTTAGATATTTTTCTAGGAATCAAGGATTCACATCCATTCAAATGAGCAAGACAATGATACTGTAAAGGACATTCATTACACTTAGGAATACCATTTGGAAGACATATTACTTCTCCCAATTCCATAATACCTTGATTAAAATCTCCAGACTCAATTGGCAAGATAGCTTCAACTTTTTCTTTAATATCTTTTTTTACATTTAAATCACTAATATCTAAGTCCAAATTACAAACTCTACAATAAACTCTCATCACATTTCCATCAACAGAAGCATGAGGAAGATTATAGCAAATAGAACTAATAGCTCCAGCTGTATATTCTCCAATTCCTGGAAGAGATAGAATGTCTTCATATTGATTAGGAAAAATACCATCAAACTTCTCCATAATTTTAATCGCAGCTTTTCTTAAATTACGAGCTCTCGAATAATATCCTAAGCCTTCCCATAATTTTAATAATTCATCCTCTGATATTTCACTTAAACTTTTTATATCTGGAACTCTTTCCATGAAGCGATTATAATATTGAATAACAGATTCAATTCTAGTTTGTTGAAGCATAACTTCACTTATCCAAACATGATAAGGATTTATATCTTTTCTCCATGGAAGATCTCTTTTATACTCCTGATACCAATTTAATATTAATGTAACACAATTCTTCATAAAAAGATTATAGCATAATTCATTAATATCAAACAAAAAATATGATATAATGAAAACGGAGGAATATTATGAAAAAAATTGGAATAATAATATTATTAATTTGTAGTATTACTTTACTAGTAGGATGTGATAAAAAAGAAAAAACAAAAGAAAAAAAGAACGAGAATGCAGTGAATACTTTAGCAGAAGTATCATCTAGAAAAGAATTAGAAGATATGGTAGGATTTAAAATACCTACAATTGAAGGGAAAGAAATCATTAACTATATAGCAATAGGAGAATCAAATAAAAAAGAACAAGCTAGACTTTATTATCAAGATGGATCAGAATTTAATATAAAAAAAGGCACAATTAAGAAACAAGAAGAAATTAGTGGAATTCATGGTGCAGAAAAAAAGGATACCATTAAAATAGAAAAAATAAATATTACAATTTATGAATATGAAGAAACAATCTTTGGGGTATGGAAGGATAACGAATATGCTTATGCTTATTTGATGCAAAATACAGATAAAGAAACTTTAACAGAAAACTTAGAAAAACTGATAAAAGAATAGAAGAATATTCTAATATTGAATATTCTTTTAGTTTATGATATAATATACCACGTTTTAAGGGGGTATAAAATGGATAGAGATTTAAAAATAGTAGATAAAAAAACATTAGATAAGATTATTACTACATTAAAAGAATCTGTATCTGTAATTTTATCAGACTATTATTATTATATGTTATTTAAGAGTATAGAAGAAAGAACGATAGAAGATAATTTAGCATTAATTCAAGAGGTAGAAAAAATAAAAGAAGATGTATTTTTAGGAGTATTAGGCTCATTTAATGATTTTGTAAAAGATAGAAATTTGATTAAATCACGTATATCCAAAGAAATATCTATTGAAAAAACAAAAATAGAAGGTATAGAATATGATAGGAAGAAAATAGATATAATAACATTAGGAGTTACTTTTTTACTACCAACTTTCGCACCTATTATTTTAGTGATTGGTGCTTCAAGATTAGGACTAGATAAATTACAACAAAACTCAAGTAAGAAGATAATGGATATATATCGATTGATAGAAGAAGAATATGATTCTTCTCATAAAGATTTTTATCAATTAGAAGAAACCTTAAGAACAGACTATCATGAATCAAAAAAGAGATTAAAGGAACTAAAGGAGAAAGCATTAATAGGACAAGATATTATAGATGAATTAATAAAAATAATGAATCCAGAGAGCTTAGGAATTCCTTTGCAAGAGTTTCAAACTACAGAAGTTGAAGAAAAACCAAAACAATTCATAAAATAACCTTTTAAAAGATAGAATATGTGCTATAATCTTATAGGAAATAAAGGAGAGGATAGTATGAATAAGATATTATATAAAATATTTAAATGGGATTTAGAAGGATTAATAAAGAATTTATTTGGTATTATTCTCTTTTCAGTAGCAATTAATCTATTTGTAGAGCCAAATCATTTGTATAGTGGAGGAGTATTAGGACTAGCTCAGTTATGCAATAGATTAGCTCAATCAATATTAAATTCTTCAACAAACTTTACCGGTATTATAAACTTTGTTTTAAATGTGCCCTTACTTTTACTAGCATATTTTAAAATTAGTAAAAGTTTTTGTATGAGAACAATTATAACAGTAGGAATTCAAACAATTTTATTGTCAATTGTACCGATTCCAGTAAAACCATTAGTAAATGATGTATTAACAAACGTTATAATTGGGGGAGTTCTAGTTGGAATTGGAATTGCCTTTGTTTTATCCTCAACAGGATCAACTGGTGGAACGGATATTCTAGGAATTGTTCTTACTATGAAAAGACCACATGCTAGTGTAGGAAAAATAGCACTAATCTTTAATGCAATAGTTTTCAGTATTAGTGGAATTCTCTATGGAATACCAATCATGATTTATTCCGTTTTATATTCCATCATAGAAAGTTTATCAATAGACCGACTACATGAACAAAATATTAGTATAAGTGCAATCCTATTTAGTAAGAAAAAGCCAACCGAAATCTTGAAATATGTAAGAGAAGAACTAGATAGAGGAGCTACTTGTTGGGAAGGTATAGGAGAATATGATCATTCAAAGACTTATATTACTTATTTAGTGTTATCTAGATATGAATTTCATAAACTAAATCGATTCTTAAAGTTAACCAATCAAGATGTTTTCTTAGCAAAAAATGATTTTGTAGAAGTAGAAGGAAAATTTCAAAAGAGACTATCCAAATAGGATAGTTTTTTGTGTTTTAGAGTGTTATACTAATAATAGAATTAAGGTGATTATATGAATGAACAATTAAAATATCTTGAATTATCAAAAAAGACAAAAGAAGAAATTATGAGTCTTTTTGATACAAAAGAAGATGGACTTACAAAAGAAGAAGTAAGAAAAAGATTAGAAAAATTTGGTGAAAATATCGCGACAAATAAAAAGAAAAAAACACCATTATTTTTTATTATAGAAAGCTTAAAAGATAAATTTGTTTTAATCTTAATCCTACTAGCAGCAATAGACTTTATGACAGATGATAAACTAGGAGCATTAATTATTCTAGGAATTACAATTATTAGTGTAATCATAAGATTTTCTCAAGATTATTCTACTTATCTTTTTAATGAACGATTGCAAGAAAAAATAAGAATTTTTACAGATGTTATTCGAGAAGGAAAACAAAAAGAAATTAGGCAAGAGAAAATAGTAGTAGGAGATATTATTACATTAAGTGCAGGATCTGTCATCCCAGCAGATCTCTACTTATTTGAAGCAAAAGATTTATTCATCAATCAATCATCCTTTACAGGAGAAAGTGAAGCAATAGAAAAGTATAACAAGAATCATTCTTCATCAATGGATCCTATTGAAATTGACAATATTGCTCTTATGGGATGTACAGTAATTAGTGGACAAGGAAAAGGAATTGTTGTTAAGAAAGGATTAGATACCTATATTGGTAAAATGAATACAAAAAAAGAAGTAATAAAAGAAGAAACCTCTTTTGATAAAGGAATGAATCATATTACAGCTCTCTTAATTCGATACATGGTAGTAATCTCTATCGCAGTATTTATTATATATGGGATGATTAGAGGTAATATGAAAGAAGCTATTTTATTTGCTTTATCAGTTGCAGTTGGAATTACTCCAAGTATGTTACCAATGATTGTCAATGTAAATCTAACAAAAGGTAGTAAAGCACTGGCAAAAAAGAATACACTAGTAAAAAGTATTAAGTCTATTCAAAACTTAGGTTCAATGGATATTTTATGTACAGATAAAACAGGTACCCTTACAAAAAATAATATTGAATTGCAAAAATACATCAATGTAAAAGGAGAAGATGATGATTATGTACTAAAATGTGCCTACGTTAATAGTTATTTAAGCACAGGTTATAAAAATATTGTAGATAAAGCAATAATTCAATATGCTAAAAGTCATGGGGTAGAGATAATAGATTATAAAAAAATAGATGAAATTCCATTTGATTATATGAGAAAAAGAGCATCCATCGTTGTAGAAAATGGAAAAGATTATTCTGTTATTACAAAAGGAGCATTAGAAGAAATTGTAAAAGTATGTGATATGGCTTTAATAGATGAAAAAGAAGTACCAATTACAGAAGAAATTATAAGAAAAACCAATGAAAAGGCAGAGGATCTTGCTAAAAAAGGAATGCAAGTAATTGCACTAGCTGTAAAACATGAATATAAGGGAATAAATAACTTCAATATAGAGGATGAAAAAGATTTAACGCTAATTGGATTAATTGCTTTCCTGGATCCACCAAAACCATCTGCAGAAAAAACAATTAAGAAATTAAAAGAGTATGGAGTAGGAATTAAAATATTAACAGGAGACAACGCTTTCGCAACAAGAAACATCTGTAGTGCTGTTGGGATTGATAGTAAGATAGTGACGGGGAAAGAAATAGAAAAATTAAATGATTATGAACTATCTAACTTGGTAGAAGAAGTAGATATCTTTGCTAGAATGAATCCATTACAAAAGGAGAGAGTTGTATCAACGCTAAGAAAGAATGGACACTCTGTAGGATATATGGGAGATGGAGTAAATGATGCTCCTGCTCTAACCTCTTCAGATGTAGGAATTAGTGTCGATAGTGGAACTGATATTGCAAAAGAGTCAAGTGATATCATTCTTCTAGAACAGAATTTAGAAGTGATTCATAACGGGGTAATTGAAGGAAGAAAAGTTTATGGGAACATTCTAAAATATATGAAATTAGCACTTAGTCAAGACTTTGGAGACGTCTTCTCCATTATGATAGCAAGTGTCTGTCTTCCGTTCCTTCCATTGCTACCAATTCAAATGTTAATACAAGATTTTATCGTTGAACTATCTCAAATTGGAATACCTTATGATAATGTAGATGAAGACTTCATTAAAAAAGTAAAAAAATGGGATATCAAATCTATCAGCACATTTATGACTATTTTTGGAATTATCTCAAGTATTACTGATGTTGTTGCTTTTATAATATTTTGGTTTATCTTCAAATACAATTCGATTGATAAGCAGTCATACTTTCAAACAGCCTGGTTTGTAGAATGTATTATCTCAGAAACACTCATGATATTCTATATTAGAACCAATCATGTAACAAAGTCAAAACCAAGTAACATTTTACTAATATTAACAGGAGCAACAGTACTATTTACTATTTTAGTACCTATGATTCTAAGTTTTGTGGGAGGATTTAACTTTGTCTTATTACCAGGAAACTATTACTTCTATTTAATAGGATTAGTAATCTTATATGGAACAATTGCTCAAATAGTAAAGAAAATCTATGTAAAAAAATACCATGAATGGTTTTAGGAAAGGAAGAAATAATGTTCAATTTTTTTAAAAAGAAAGATCCAAATCTATTGGAAATCAAATATAGCATATCATCAGGGATTCCTTTTAAATGGGAATGGGAAATAGAAGATCAAACAATTTGTAATTTAGTGAAATGTACTTCTCATGGAGAACAAACAAAAAAGCTAATCTGTGGAGGAAAGGTAGAAACAACTTACTTTTTCAAAGGATTCAAACCAGGTACTACAAAAATTATCTTTAAATATATCAACTTCGCAGATAACTATGTATCAAAAATTGATGAATACACAGTAATAGTAAATCAAAATTTTAAGATATCATTGGTATCAAAAGAAGAAAAAAAGATGCAATAAAATATCCACAAAAATCTGTGGATTTTTTATTGAAGAATAAAAGAGTTCATATTATAATGAAAATAGAAAATCGCGTGAAATACATCTCCTACATCGGAGAAGAAAAAATAAGTGAAAGAAGGATTATTAAGTAGTATGAAGTTCAGTAAAATATTAAAAAACAAAGTCGCAACCATGATTTGTCTGATAGTAATTGTAGTAATAATTGTTACAGGAGGATTATATCTAACGAGAAATAAGACATCAGAAGTAGATACAACCTATTTAGGCGCGAAATTAGAAAAAGCCAGTGAATTAACCACAACAAAGTTAACCTATGATGGATTTACAAAGTATACAGATACTGGTGTAAAAGTAATTAATCGATCTGATTTTTTAATGGTCTATAAAGCAACGGCAAGAGCCGGAATTGATGTAAAAGAAATTAAAATAACAGCAGATAAAATAACAAAAACGGTAAATGTAAAACTTCCAAAAGCAAAAATATTAGAAGTAAAAGTAGACCCAACTTCTATCAAATATTATGATACTAAGTTAGCTCTATTTAACTTTGATAGTAGGGAAGATGCAAACGACGCTCAAGATTTAGCAGAAAAAGAAGCAATGAAAGAATTAAAAGGAATGGGAATACTAGAATCAGCTGATACTCAAGCAGAAGTATTAATAAGAGGATTACTACAAGAGTCAATACCAAATGATTATGAATTAAAATTTTCAAAATAAAATATCCACAAAAACCTGTGGATATTTTTTTAAAAAATACATGTTATAATGATAAAGAAGGAGTGGTAATTTGGAAGAAGTACTAGAAAAAGTAGATGAACTAATTGAAAAGTCAAATAATATTCCAAAAGAAATTAAACCAATTGTAAAAGAAATTTGCAAAGGTTATATGAGAGAAAGCAATGGTAGAATACCAATAGAAGGTATCATAAATGTATGTAATACAGTATTTCATCAAATTGATTTAGAAGATAATAGTTTTCTTGGTGAAAATAGAATTCTAGGAGAAACGATTACCAATTATGATGATGATTGTAATATTAGTCACGTGATAAATTATGTAAAAGATCCAAATATAATAAAACTAATATCCATCTTAACACATGAATTAGGTCATGTCATAACAGAACCTAAACCAAATATAATGAATCCAGATGGAACATATCCACTTGTAAAAAGGACTACAACAGTTTATAGCAGTTGCAAATATATAGATGGAGATTTACGCTGTGCCAACCAATATGGTTATAGAATGGCAGATGGCTTTTTAGAATCCATGAGTACGAAAATATTTCATTCAGATGATTTTAGAGAAGAACTATATAGAGCAGGATATGACTTAAAAGATTATGAATATAAAGATGAAAGACTATTTCCATCACGCATATATGATGAATATAAAGCATGCTTTGAATTATATGATTATATTTTAAATGGAACTTTATCAGATTTTTCTATAAGAATATTTCAAACAAATGAAGAGTTAGCAAACTACATCAATAATAATAAAATAACAGTAATTTTTGATTTTTTAGATGAAAGTAATGATGCATTATGGAAACTAAAGCCATATGAAGGAAAAGATAAAGATGAAATCTTTGATGAATTACTTCAGGATTATCTAGATAAGAAAGAAAAATCCATAATATTGGCAGAAGAATTATGTAAACTTTTAGGAAAATCATTAGAAGATAAAAAATATCAAGAATTAATGACAACTTATAAAGAAACATTAAACAAACAAAAAGAATTACCAATAAAAGACGATAGTTTACAAAGTAGTAAATAATATCTTCTTTTATTTTAATAATTCTACAAACTTTTTTACAATAATGTTATTGATATGAGTAGATTCAACAGCACAAATAAGATCTTTTTCTGTTATCTTAAAGGAAGTTTTAACTTCTACTAATTCACCATTTTCTAATTGATTATCTACATATTCACGAACAACAAGACCGATTCCCAAACCACTTTTTGCACAATCTTCAATTATTAAATCATTACCAATTTCCATTAAAGGATGAACAACAATATTATTTTTATTACAGAACTGATTAAAGTTTTTTCGATTAGAAGCATCAAAAGGTAACAATACTAAAGGAAGAGTAGGCAAATCATTTTTACGAATTAGCTTATTTGCGTAAGGACTAGCAGGATTCACTACAAAAATATCATGTAATTTTTTTATTCTAGTAATTTGAAATTGTTCAGGAATTTGATTTGGTAAATGAGTAAATACAATATCTACTAAACCAAGCTGTGCCATTTTTATTAATTCATCAGTAACTACTGTATGAACAATGACATTAATATTTGGATATTTTTCATGAAATTGTTGGATATAAGGCATCAAAAAACGTTGCATAATAGTATTTCCAGCACCAATGTTAATTGTTCCGTTCTCCATGTTATTTAATCCTTCTATATCCTGCTCTGCAGAAATCACAAGCTCCATTGCTTGTTTAATCTTTCGATATAAAACATCTCCTGCATGATTAAGTGTAACTCCATCATTTGAACGATGAAATAAGACAGTATTTAAATCTCTCTCTAATGTCTTAATACTTTTACTGACTGCTGGTTGGGATACCATTAACTCATTCGCAGCTTGTGTTATACTTTTATTCTTCGCAACATAATAAAATACTTTATAAAGATCTAAATTTGTTTTCATAACCCCTCCATAACTATTAGTTATAACTAATATAAAAAATAAATATTTTGATTATATCACTTTTTCCCTTATAATACAAACTTGTTTGAAGGAGCTCATCAAACAAATAGAAAAAGGAGGGTTTCAGTTGGAAGAAACACTATTAGAAAAATTAAAAAAAGCAAAAAAGTATCATGGCGCAGAGTTTATTTGTTTCTTTAATAATGGCAAAGTAAGAGAAGATGATCTAATAAATGCTAAAAGAATTCAAGAAGCAAAAGATCCAAAAACATTTGACTTAATATCAGAAGTTTTATACAAAGCAACAGAAAGCTATGCACAGAGGTATGATTTTGATTCTGTAGAGATGGATCTAGAACTAGGATTAATCTATAAAGCAAGAGATGTAGAAGATGGAACAATAATTGAGAATAGAGAGCCAATTCCTGGAATTGTAAGAATCTATACCGGAAGCATTACTAGTTATCTAGATGGAGAACAAACAAGCGGAAGAGATTACTATCGTTACGGATTTGGAAAACAAAGCTTTATTACATTTAAACAATTAATGAAAGCTATCCAAGAAAGTGGATTAGACTATACCGGACCAGAAACATTCGAAGAATTCAAAGAACAAATTCTACAAGGAAAGCCTTTTGATATTAAAATATCTGCTAATCTAAATGAAAAAGAAGATACCAAGCCAACACAAAGAACAAAAACAAGATAAAAGAATAGATAGTCAAGCGACTATCTATTTTTCATTTTAATAAGCAATAGGAACAATTTTTTGGTATAATAGAATTGGTGATAATATGAAAGATGTAATAAATAAAAAATGTCCAAACTGTGGTGCACCACTAACAACAGAAATCTGTCCTTACTGCCAAAATACAACAGGACTCGATACAGCAAGTGCAGATATGGAATACCCAGTAATAGAATGTAAAGAAGCACAAATAACCTTTTGGAACGTGTGGTTCCCAATGATATTTGCAGTTTCCTTTGGATTTTTTGGATTTGTATTCCCAATAGTTTTTTTTATAACGACGCCAGACGCTGCAATCGCAGTACTCTTAGCGAGTAGTTTATTTGCTATTATAGGAGTGGTTGCATTTATCATCGGAATAAAACCTGTAATTAGAAATCATGTGATAAAAAGAAAAGGAAAAGAAATAGAAGCAACTGTATATGGATATATGGATGATAATTTATTATTAAACGGAACACCTTCTCAAATTGTCAAATTACTAGTTACCACAAAAGAAGGACCAAGATTTATTTTATATCAATTAGGTGATATAAAGCATCCATATAAAATCAATAGTAAAATAAAACTATTAGTATATAAAGATATATTCATGGTGAAAAAGAATGAATATTACTTTGAATAAAAATATCCACGATAATCATGGGTATTTTTATTTAACAAAAAAAGTTACGATAATCCTTTGATATTTACAGAATAGATTAATTAAACTAAGAGAAAAAGCTTTATTTATATTAGAGTAATTTGCTAAAATAAAAACAAATCTATTACATTTGGAGGGATTATTATGGATCAAAACATATCAGGACTATATGGTAAAGGAAGCCATGAAGCATATATAGAAGAGTTAAAAGAGAAAATAGAATCAAAAGACATCATAATGTTTTCCTACGTCGGTACTGATTACAATGTTTTTGCAAAAATAGAAAATGGTAAAGTGAAAATATCAGCAACCGGTGGAGGAAAATACAATATAAGAGATGGAAGTTATTTCATTATTAAATATGAAACAGAAGATAAAAGTATTTTTCAAAGACTGCAAGAAGTAATTGAAAAAGAAAATGTTTCCCTTGGAAATGGACATTGTCTAACAATAGATGGATTACCTGCAGGTATAGGAGATACCATCAATGTGGAATATGCATCAGGTGAAAAAATCTATAAACATTCCAATCAGTCAATTACTATTACTCCCAATGCCATTAAAGAATTCTATGATATCTTCCATGAATATGTAAAAAAAGAAGGGTATGATTTTAATAGTAAAGAATCAAATGTAAAACTATTTGATGATGCAGATTATGAATATGTACAAGGAACATGGAAAGGAAAACACTTTGGGGATGAAATAGAAGTTACCTTTCAAGATAATCAAGTGACAATAAAAGTAAACAATAACATAACAGATGAAAAGGAAGAATATATCATTATAGAAGGATCTATTCAAAAGAACAAGTTAAAAGAAGGAAAAGAAGGAATTTCAAAAAATGATTATGAAGACTTTGAAGGAGTACAATCATTTTCCAAAAAGAATTGGTTTACAATGACTGGCTATTTTCATAAAGAATCATATTCTACATGTGATTTAATGAATTTTGAAAAAGAAAAACCAGTAGAGGAAGAATAGAAAAGAATAAAAAATTTCTTGATTGAAAAAAACAAAAAGTATTTATTTAAAAGAATGAAAAAAATATTATAATATAAATGAAAGGAGAAAATATGAAAAAGAAAAAAGTATTATTTATTGCGATTACACTATTAGCAATAACCCTTCTAGCAACTGCTTGTAGTAATGAAAAAGAAAAAAAGGAACAACAGAAATATGATTATTTGGTACTAGTAAATAAGTATTCTAGACTACCAGATGACTGGGAAAAAAATGTAGAACTAGTCAATACTAAAAATGCATGGGATGAAGATATTCAAGTTGAAAAAGAAGCATATAAGCAATTTAAAAAATTTAAACAAGAAGTAGACAATGACTTGAAGGAATATAATACTACTATTGAATTAGACAGTACTTATAGATCAATAAAGGCACAACAAGAATTATGGGATGAATGGTCTGAAGATCCTGAAAAAGGAATTGATTATGTTAGAAAGTTTGTAGCTGTTCCAGGATACTCTGAACATCATACAGGACTAGCAATTGATATTTGTCTAAAGAAAGATGGAGAATTAGTATATGATAATGATGAGATGATAGCAGAAAGAGAAATCTTTGAAAAAATACATGCTAAATTATCAAAGTACGGATTTATTTTAAGATATCTTGAAAATAGAGAGGATATGACAGGATATACCTATGAACCATGGCATTTAAGATATGTAGGGGATACAGAAATAGCAAAAGAAATCATGGATAAAAATATTACTTTCGAAGAATATCTTGGAGGAATTGATAATATAAAAGAAAATCAATCTGCAGCTAAATATCAAATTGAAAGAGCTTTACAAGAACATTTTAAAGAAATATACCAAGATAAAATAACAAATTCTAGATTTAATGTGACAAAGATTTATACAGAAAAAGAAGAAAAAGAAAAAACGATGAAGTCTTTGAAACTTGGAAAGAATGAAGTAGCCTTTGAAGTAACTTATCAACTTCAACCTGCTGAAGGAATTGATTTAAATGAATTAATGGTTGTAGATGGTGAATATGACGAAAATCTAGGCTGGGTTAAAAATCTTAGTAGAGTTGGTGTTCTAAGATATCATGATAAAAATAACAGTTATTCCATCGATAACTTTGGAACTGGATGGTAAAAAATAATAGGAGAAGTCCTATTATTTTTTATACTACAATAATTAAGTCAAAAAAAGAACTAAGTAATTTAGCCCTCTATCGATTCAATAACTTATTGATTTCTTTTTCTACTTTTTCGTTGATATGATTTAATCGTTCTAAATAATATGTGTTTTCATCTACAATTTTATTAATATCTTTAATCACATGAGTCTTTTCTAATTCATATAAATGAAATCCAATTCGATAATGATTCTCAATTAAATCATCTAATGTTATTTTTAATAAAACACCTTTTTGTTTTCGATTATTTTTAATTATCCTTTTTAATTGATTAGAATCTTTTATTTGATTATGATTAATAATAGTAATCTCTTTTTTATCAGATTGATCTTTAAAATGAATCGTTGCATTCAAATGATCTAAAAGGATTGTTTGGATTCCCCTCGCTAGAAAACGTCCTTCTCGAAAACTACTAATCTTATTATAATTTGTAATTAATACGACATTCTCATTATGTAGCATGTATCTTCTAACCTGATCAAAAATATTTTCTTTATTAGAGTTTTTACGAAATCTAGGAATATCATCAAAAATATATACATAGTTAAAATCTTCAACCTTTAACTCTTGATCAACCACATAATCATTATGAATTCCTAATATTTCATCGAATACTTTAAATATCTCATATCTAGAGGCATCTATACTTTTCATATAATAAGTAGCATTACCCTTCTCATGATAAAACGAAAATAAATTACTTTCAATATTTAGATAAGCAATCTTATCTTTATCTTCATGTAAATAAATAGGTTTATGAACATAACTTAAAAATTCTAATAACAAATCTTTAATATTATATTTCCTTAATTGAATCAAAATTCTATTAACCGGAAGTTTATCTTCTTTTAAAAAATACCGATTCATTCGAATAATATCAGGCATAATTTCATATAACCTTTCATTTTCAATAACATCATCATAAGAATAATCTTTTTTATCACATAGATATTTTAAATAGATTAAATAAGCAATAAAAGTATTTTCTTTTTTACCAATAAATCTCAAATTCTTTTGTCTTTCTATTCCTCTTAATTCTTCTAGTATACTAGGAATCATTCTCATCACCTATAACACTTTCTATTGCATAATGAATGATTTTCTCATCATTATCTAAAATATTAGTATAAATAGCACTTCTTTCATTAATAGAATTTAATAAAGGAGATATCAACATTTGCTTTTCTTTTGGAATATTTGGTAATTCTATTTTTTTAATATCATCTAATGTTAAGTTTCCAACAAATTGATTCTTTTCAATATATTTTTTTATTCCAACCTTTTCTAAATAATTCGCAACAAAAATATAACTATATTGATCCATATTAATTCCTCTTAAAATAATAAAATTATTTGGAATAATAACTTCTTCTTTTATATCATATGAGTATGTACCAACTCGATAAGGCTTTTTTACAAAGATTAAAATATCTCTTGGCTGTAGAAAGAATTTTTTCTTAATCTCCCCAGAAAATGCTTTTTCAATTAATCTAGAATGAATAATATTGGTATATTGAATACTATCTTTTTGTATGGTTTTATATAATTTAGAATACTTATCTTTAACAGCTGCATTGGTAATATTATAACCAACAACGATTTCTTCAAAAACATCTTTTATTCTCATAGTATTCCTCCTTTTGAGTGCATATGATATCATATTATATAATTTTAATCAATATGATTACAAATTAATATTATCTTTACGGATATCTTGTAATATCTCTTGTATTTCTTCATAAAATAATATTTTTTTTGTTTTTAATTGATGAGCTAATTGATCTAATGAATCTTTATTTCGTATTAGAATTTCTTTTGCTTTATTATAGTATTCTTGAATAATATGATTAATATGTTCATCTTTAGCTTGCTTTACTTTTTCTGATTGTTCTTCTACATTTCGAATCCAAGAATCAAAGCCCAACATACAATAATTGTCAACAAACCTAGTAGCCAAATCATATGCACGATGTAAATCAGAATTAGCACCAGTATCACACGTATGATAAATAATTTCCGTAGCAGCCTTTCCACCAAGAACAGTCATGAGTCTATTTTTCATAAATTGAATATCATCAAAATAGTATTCATTATTATGATATTTAGTAAAACCTCTTTTATCACCATCTGTTTTCATAATAGTGATAAAGGTCACACTCCCAGGCTCTAAGTATTCTCCAATCAAAGCATGTCCAGCTTCATGATAAGCTACATTTAATGCATATCGATCTTCTTTCTCCTGTTCTTCAATAGTAGTATCATAAGATAACTCTAATGCCGCTTGCAACAGTTCATCATTTCCAATTTTATCTTTGTTTTTATATCCAGCATAAATTCCAGCTTGATTACAAACTTTCTCTAAATCAGCACATGATGTACAAGAAAGGATATAAGAAAGATTTTGAATATTAACATCATCATCTATTTTTTTATTTTTCAAATAATACTGGATTAATTTCTTTGATTCATCTTCATCGGGATAGTCAAGTTCAATTTGATAATCAAAACGTCCTGAGCGTAATAAAGATGATGGAAGTAAAAAACGATTATTTGCAGTTGCAATTACAAAAATATCCTCATATTTAATATCATCAATAAATGATTGAACCGCAACAAACTCCTCTTTATTACCATGATTATTACTTTCTGAAAACTTATCAATATCATCTAATAAAATAATAGATGGTTGATTTTTCTTTGCTTTCTCAAATATTTCATTCATATAATCAATGAAATTCCCATCAGATTTAATTTTTCGAATAATAAATGTTTCTCTTTTTACATATTTTAATAATTCCTTCGAGATAGTTGTTTTTCCAAGACCCGGGGGTCCATATAGTAACAATCCATGTGGTATATTACTTCCTAAATCTCTATATTTTTCTGGATGATTTAAAACATCAACTAATCTCTCAAGAGTTTTCTTGGTATTCTCATAACCAATAATATTCTGAAATAACTTCTTTTTCATAATTCACATTCCTTTTCACTTAATATTCCCAATTGGTGCCAATACTATAACACATAATACTTGTAATCAAATTGATTAAAGCTTTAGCAGACTTGATTAAAAGAGAAGCAAATAACTTAAAAATTAATTAATATACTTTGGGAGAATTAAATGATGAATAAATGTGATGAATGGATAATAATTCTCCAATAAAATAGTAATAAAAAAATGATTTATTTTATTCGACAATTCCACCAAAATATTGACATTTACAGAGATTTACGATAAGCTTAAAAGGTAAAGTAGGAAAATATGAAGATATCTTTACAATATATAATAAAGGAGGTGTGAGAATGAAAGGAGATAAGAAGATTCTAGCATTAGTAATCCTAGTATTATTACTATCAGTATGCTTTGGTACTTATGCAATCTATAGACAATCTACTAATGCTTCTGGAAGCATCAGAGCTGCAAAGTGGTCAGTTAAAGTAGATGGAACGGATATTGCATCAGCAAATTATACTTTTGATGCTGGTGATATCACTTGGACAACTTTAACTGGTTATAATGATACAATTGCTCCAGGTTCAGAAGGATACATTGAAATTCCAGTTGATGCTGATGGATCAGAAGTTGATGTAATTCTTGCTGCTGAATTAGGTTCTACTACTCTTCCAACAGGAATGACTGCAACTTTAGCTAGTGCATCACAAAATATTGCATATTCTGCAACTGAAGGAGCAATGGAAACTACTGTTAGAATTAATATTGCTTGGGCTGGAGCTGATTCAGATACTACTGCAAAAGATACTACTGACTTAGCTGCTCAAAATACAACTCTAAGTATTCCAGTTACTTTAACTGCTAAACAATCATTAACGAATCATGCTCAACCATAGTATAGTTAGTTGATATAAAACAAAAGAATAATATTTAATTATTCTTTCGTTTAAAGTCTATAAAAAATTGTAGATTTTAAACGGAAGAATAGTTTTAAGGAAGTGAAAAAATGTCAAGACAAAAAGAAAAGAATAATGAAAAAAAAGATAATCATACAACCGATAGAATAATTCAGATAATACTAATTATTATCATTATCCTTTTATTATTAAAAAACTGTTCGTTAATAAAGAAAAAAGGAAATGAAGATAGTGATAAAGTAAATATTATAGATATTACATCTGGTGATAAATGTGAACAAGAAAGTATTATGATAGATTGTTTACAGGATGAAAAGAATAGTAAATGTTTAGTTCCTGATTTTATAGGAAAAAACAAAAAAGATGTTTTAAAATGGCTTAGTTCAATTTCTAATACAATTGAAATAGAAATTAAAACAGTAGAAGATCCAAATTATAAAGATGGAACAGTTCTAGAACAAACAATTATAGGTACTAGTGTGAAGGATTTACTATCTGGTAAAACAAAGCTAGTAATTACAATTGTGAATAATGGATCATTAGTAGATTGTGAAAAAAACAGTAAAAATAATAAATGTACATTACCAGATTTTGCTGGTAAAAAAAGAACTGATGTAGAAGACTGGCTAGATGGTATTACAAATAACATAAAAATAAAATACGTTTATGTTGATTCAAATAAAAAAGCAGGAACAATAATCAGTCAGTCTGAAAAAAGTGGAACAGCTATTAAAGATATCTTAGATAAAGATGAAACAATAATCATTTATATTTCAAAAGGTGACAAGAATAATTCCGCAACGAATCCATATACAAATGGTGGTAGTCAAGATAATAAAACTCCATCAGAAGACCCAACACCTACGCCAACACCAGAACCAGAAGAAGATGGTGAATTCTATGTTAGTGATAAAGAAAAAGTGAAATGGCAAGATGATACAGACTTAAATATATTTGAAGATTCAGCAAAGATTTCTAAAGTAAATGGAAAAATAGCTCCTGAAAGTAAGGGTACATATAAATTTATTGTAAATAATGGAACAACTTATAATTTAAAATATAATATTACCTTTACAGAAAATAACCAGCATAATATGAATATGAAATTCAAACTAAAAAAAGGGAATACATATATAGTGGACCAATATGTATCATATAATCAATTAAATATAGATAATATAATGCTAAATTCTAAAAACTCTGATACTTATTACCTTGAATGGAAATGGGTAGGAGACAATGATACAAATGATACTTCTATTGGAAGAGATGCCAATAATACAGATATTACATATAGTTTAAAAATAAATGTTGAGGCAGAGAGCGTATAATGAATAAGATATTTAAAATAATATTTGACATTATATTTATAGTTTCTATTTTAGTATTAAGTACATATTTTATTCTAAGATTATTAGGAGTAGCAGAAATCTATAAAGTAAAAACAGGATCTATGGAAGATGGAATTCATACAGGAGATTATATATTAATCTACAAAAAAAATAATTATAAAGTGGGAGATATCGTAACTTTTAAAAAAGAAGGATATCATGTTACTCATAGAATTATAAAAAAGAATGGAAATAAAGTGATAACTAAAGGAGATGCTAATAACACCGCTGATGAAGAAATAAAAGTATCTAGTATAGTTGGAAAAGTAATATACCATGGAGGATTTTTAAACTTTTTAATAGATTTTAAGTATGTGATAGCATGTGGTCTATTAGGATTATATCTATTAAGTATGTTCTTTAACGAAAAAGAAAAAACACAAGAATAAAAAAGCGAAAGGAGTATTGTTATGAAAAATAAGATAATAAAACCAATGCTATTGGTAATAGGAATTTTACTTATTTTCTGTGCAGTACATACTTTTGCATTATTAAGATCGAGTACTAGTGGGAGTGGAACAATTGATACAGCAACATGGAGTGTAACAAGAAATCAAAGTCAAAGTGGAGATTCCATTGAAATAGTACCAGGTTTATCTACAGATAGTTATACACTAACAGTACAAAGTAACTCAGAGGTAGATGTTATTTATAGCATTATAATAAGTGATCTACCTACAGGAGTAGAAGTTGACCTAGATAATAGTGGTAATTATAGAACACCTACGAGTGGAACATTAAGAATTAATTCTGCTGGAACAATTAATTATAATGATTCAGTGAAAACAAAAACACATACATTAACATTTAGAGCAGCAAATGGAACAACACCTGTATCAGATCAAGAAATAAATATTGATGTAGAATTTAAACAAGGATTATAAAATAAAAATAGGAAAAGAAAGTGAGGTATAAAAATGATAATAAAAAAGCATAAGAAAATTATTACTCTTTTTGTAGCTTTATTGATTTTTTATACCATCATAAATGGTGCATTTTCTATTTATAGAGAAATCAAAGGAGATTCAATAGATTTAAGTATTTTAGATCCAAGTGGAATGGTTGCTGTAACATTTGATCCGAATGGTGGTACGATACCTCAACAAGATGCATCAAGAAGTGTACAAAATGGTTCAGCAGTTGGAGCATTGCCAACAACAATGACAAGAACGAATTATAATTTTGATGGTTGGTATACAGATCCAGACCCAACAGAAGGAGTAAAAATTTCAGACCAAACAATAGTAACAGGAACAACTGTTACTTATTATGCCCATTGGATAAAAATAGTTTGTAAAAAAGCAGTAGCTGGTACACTTCATACAGAGACTTGTTCTGCAGGAGGAAGCTGTTTGAATAGTATGATGGGATATCATAGTGGGGATACCATAACATATGGTACAATACCAGGAACATATAGTCCTTTAGTAGGAGATGCTTATGACTGTGATGTAAATGATGATGATGTATGGGATCCATTAACAGAAAGATTCTATTATATTAGAAGTTTTGGAGGAACTTCTAATGTTGAAAACTCTGCTTTAGTACATTTCACTAGTTTTGATGCAACTGGTCAGATGGACTCTGGACATGAAAGAGGTAGTTACGCCTATAATACAGCTATTAATTATTTACCAACTTCATCTACTTGGGATAATCCTGCACTAATTGAAAATAATGGAAATGTTACTAGATTTATTCGCCGTGAAGATTTAAATACAGCTTGTGGAGGATTAACAGATTCTTACTTAGCAAATTGTCAATTTTTCTTGGAACATTCTAGATTTCAATCAGAAAGTTTAGGTAGAGCAGGAATATGGATTGAAGTAGAAGGATCAAGTTATCATAGAATTCATACGCAAAGTCTATACATATATCATTCTGTTCAACAAACTAGTGAAAACACAGCAAGACCAGTTATAGAAATTCCTTCAAATACTATTGAAGATTATCAATCAGCACAATCATACACAATAACATTTAATCCTGGACAAGGAACATTAGATAATCAATCAGATGCATCAAGAACAGTACAAGGTGGAACTGCTATCGGAACACTACCAACCGCAACAAGAGAACACTATACATTACTTGGTTGGTTTGACGATCCAACTGGTGGAAATCAAATAACGGAAAATACCCTAGTATCAGGAGACGATACATATTATGCGCACTGGGTTGAAAACATCACAATTACATTTAATGCTAATGGTGGAACAGTAACTCCTGCATCAAAAGAAATAGCACCAGGAGCTGCGATTGGACAATTACCTGTTCCAGAATATACTGGACATGAATTTGCAGGATGGTATACAGATCCTGATGCGGGAACATCAGTACATGCAGATACCACCTTTAATACAACAACTCAAATTTATGCTCATTGGGAAAAATTACCATTAGAATATGTATTCTATATTCCAGGAGAATGTACATTTACGAGTACTGGAATAACCAATGGTCCAAATGGAAATTGTATCAGTACAGTAAATCCAACAGGATCAAATATTGATTATACACAAACAGCATTATCAACTAAAAAATATATTGATACAGGAATTGCTTTATATGATACAACAAATCATGATAAAGACTATGAAATTCATTTTGAAATCGTTAATTATGTCTCTGGTGATAATGAGAGTCAAGCAACTTTCTTTAATACGAAGAGAGAAGCTAATGGCTATCCTGGATTAGTAGTTAGAAAAACTACTGATAATACTGGAAATATAGAATTTGCTTCTAGAAAAACATCAGGAGCTAATGCAATCATTTTAATTCCTTCTAGTTCTATTACTAAAATGTCAGTCTACAGAATTGGTGAAGAAATCTATTATAGTATAAATGATGGTGAAAAAGTATTTGTCAATAATTTAACTGCGTATAATCCAGTATTCGATTTAACAACATGGTTTGGTGGAGCACCAACGAATGCAAGCGCAACAGCAGCTAGAAGATTCTTAACTGGAACGTTAAAAAATATTTATATCAAATTAGCACCAGATGCTCCAACAAAAGCAACAATAACATTTGATCCTAACTATCAAGGAGCACAGACATTTGATGAAGAGTATGATATTAATCAACCTATTGGAACATTACCAACGACGACAAGAACAGGATATACATTACTTGGTTGGTTTGACGATCCAACTGGTGGAAATCAAATAACTTCAAGTACAGTTATTAGTGCAGATGATACATTCTATGCACACTGGCATGAAGATGTAACAGTAACATTACATGCTAACGGTGGAACAGTAAGTTCAAATACAATAACCGTTCCATACAATACTGCTGTTGGAACACTTCCAACACCAACAAAAGCAAATAATACATTTGACGGATGGTATCAAGATTCAGAACTTACAATACCAGCAACATCATCAACAGTACTAACTGCCGATGCAGACTTCTATGCAAAATGGATTCCAGATGTAACTGTAACATTAAATGCGAATGGTGGACAAGTAAGTCCAAATACTATAACTGTTGGACAAGGACAACCAGTAGGAACACTTCCAACACCAACAAAAGCAAATAATACATTTGACGGATGGTATCAAGATTCAGAACTTACAACACCAGCAACATCATCAACTACTGTTAATAGTGATACAGTATTCTACGCTAAATGGATAGAGGACATCACTGTAACATTTAATCCAGGACAAGGTACAGTAAGTCCAACTACGAAAACCTTTGTTCCTGGTACAGCTATCGGTGAGTTGCCAAATCCAGAAAGAACAGGATATACATTTGACGGATGGTATACTGATAATGGAACATATCAAAATGAAGTAACAGCATCTACAGTATTTAATACAACAACAGAAATATATGCAAAATGGATAGAAAATATTACAATAACATTTAATGCCAAAGGTGGAACCGTTACACCATCAAGTAAAACATTCGTTGCAGGAACAGCAATCGGTGAATTACCAACTCCAGAAAAAGTAGGATATGATTTTGATGGTTGGTATACCGATGATGGAACATATCAAAATGAAGTAACAACATCTACGGTATTTAATACAACAACAGAAATATATGCAAAATGGGAAGAATCAGTTGATATCACAGTTACATTTGATCCTGATGGAGGAACAGTAAGTCCAACAACAAAAACATTTACTCCAGGAACAGCAATCGGTGAATTACCAACTCCAGAAAAAACAGATTACTTATTTGTAGGATGGTTTACTGATAATACATGGACAACTGAAGTTACAGAAGAAACAACATTTGCATCATCAACTAGTATTCTTGCAAAATGGGTAGATGAAACTTATGTTGCTTGTATTGGGGCTACATGTTATACAACTCTACAAAGCGCGGTTGATGCTGTACCAACAACAGGTGTAAAAACAACAATTAAAATAATTCAAGACATAACAGCTACAACAACTACAACAATTCCAAACACTAAATGGGTTGAACTAGATATAGGAACTCATACTATTAGTAGTAGTACTAATGGAATAGACATGTTTACAAACAATGGAAAACTAGATATTATAAATGGTACTATAATTCGTACCGGAGCTAGTGCAGGTAAAAAAGGATATATTTTTAAGAATAATACAGGAGCAATTTTAAATATCTCTGGAGGTTCAATAACCTATAATAGATCAAGCGACACAGAAGCTAAGCCAATTGAAAGTACTGGAACAGTCAATATAACTGGTGGAGAACTTTCATGTAACTCTCAAGCTGCTGTAATAAATGCTAATGGTGGTACATTAAATGTATCAGGCGGAAGAATTATAGGAAGCAACACAGCGAAAGGACAAGCCATATACAATGATGGTGCCACAACAACAATCAGTGGCAACGCATACTTAGAAAATACTTCAAATGATGGAAGCAATGGTAAAAACAATGGTAGAGCAGCTCTTACAAATAATGCTGGAACAGTTAACATACTTGGTGGAACAATTGTCAGTCTAAATAATGCAGCAGTTTCAAATAAAGGAACTTTAGTTATTGGTACTGATGATGGAACAATCAATATAACGTCTCCTAGTATGCAAGGAAGTACTTATGGATTAGAAAATACAAGTGGAACAGTAACCATTTATGATGGTATCTTTAAAGGAAAAGTTAGTACAAATAATAAAGCTATAAGTAACGAGACAACTGTTAGCCATGGAACTCATGAAACTTATGAATTTGTTCATGATAATGAAACAATTGATAATGTTCAATATATTGTAGCTTATCTAGAAGACCAATCAATAAATATCACAGTAACATTTAATAAAAATGGTGGAGATACAGTAACTACAAATACCAAAACATTTACAGAAATTGGCCCAATTGGCGAACTACCAACTGCAACCAAAGCAAATACAGAATTCTTAGGATGGTTTACTGAAGCAACTGGAGGAGAAAGAGTTCTAACAACTACAGAAGTAAGTGAAGATATTGTTTATTATGCACATTATACAAATGCAACTACAGTTTGTAGACCAGCAACAACACTTCATACTGATGGTAATACTACATTTGGTCAAATCCATTCAGGATTAACATTAAGTGCTGGAGATGCTTATGACTGTGATGTAAATGGAGATGGAACATTTGATGCTACAAATGAAAGATTCTATTATTTAACAGATACAAGTGATGGAAAAGCAGTATTTATCTTCTCAAATAATATACATCAAGGACAAAGTAGTGCAACTCCAATATGTAAACCTGATGCAGTAGCTTATGGACCAAACTTTACAGACGGACCTGATACTGCAATAGGAGAGCTACCAACAACACTTCAATGGTCAAATGTAAATATTTATACAGAACCTAGAACAATTACAAATCAAGCAGGAACAACAGTAACAAGCGATTATACTTATACTGGTAAAGCTGCAAGATTAGCTACTCTAGATGAAATTAAAGCAGCAACAAGTTCAGGTCTTAACGAAACAGCAAACGAATTAGCTAGCTATACATATTTATTAGAAAACACAGCATCATACGGAGATTGTAGATCAAATTATTGGCTAGAAACAACGAATTCAAATGGTGGAGCCGTAAGAATTGATGGAGCTACGGATGCTAAAAGATTAGGCCATGCTACTGGTTCTTCAGCAATAAGACCAGTAATAGAAGTTCCATATGCATCAATTGATGGTGCCTCAACAATAGTAGAATTTGATACAATTCCTGAAGCTATGAGAACTTACTTTACAAATGTAAGCTCATGGAATGCAGGACAAGATGATTCAAACTATAGTAGTTTTAATTCAGCAATGACAGCAAACTTAAATAATTATGATTGTGCATATTATCAAAATGATAATACTGGTACACAATATGGAAGTGTCTTCTGTGATCAACCAAATCAATATGATACAGGAGTTACTGGTGAAGTAAATGTCTATGAATATAATGAAACAACAGGAGTAACATCAAATACTCAAGCAACTTATGTATTTAATAATAATGGTAAATTATATAACTTTATTCCAGGTAAAACATACTATTGGGAATCTGCTAGTGACAGTTCTAAGAATGGTTATGTAAGACCTACTGGAGAAAGACGTCTAATTACCATTCCGGGAACAACAAGACAAACTCGTAATGTACGTGACCTAGGAGGACTTCCAGTCGATACAGATGGTGATGGTACAATTGATGGTAAAACAAAATTTGCTAAAATCTATCGTGGTGAAAAGATTTGGGGAACAAATCGTAATGGAGTAACAAAAGCTCAATTTGAAAAACTTGGAATTTATAACGAATTAGATTTACGTACTCAAGGATCAGAAATAGTTGCTTCAGAAGAAGATCAATTAACAAACTATATTCCAAATGAAATTGTACATTATAAAATTGATCATGATGAATTTGGTCCAAACTCATCGGAGACTGTAAATGGAAAAAATTATTATCAAGCAGCCCGTGATGCCGCAATTGATGTTATGCAAAGAGTTGTAGCTGGAAACGATGACTATGCAATCTATTTCCACTGCCGTATCGGAGCAGATAGAACAGGTACTCTAGCTTACTTACTAGAAGGAGTATTAGGAGTACCAACAGAATATAGACATCAAGACTATGAATTAACAACATTCTTTGGTCTAAGAGAAAGAACTAGATATTATTACAATAAATCTACTAATTACTATAAATTCCTATATCTTAAGAAAGCAATAAGACATGCAACACCAAATAATAATGAAATAACTGGAGAAGAAAATGTAATGGATTGGTTCTTACTAGAAGGAAATTCAACCAATGAATGTAATGATATCAGTGCATTAATAACTCAATTCAGAGCAAAAATGATTGATTATAACTAAGAAGGAGTACAAAGTACTTCTTTTTAGTTTATTCAAAAATATTAAATTGTCACCAAATAAAATCTATATTAAAATAAAACTATAAAATAGAGGAGACTAAATATATGAAAAGAAGTAAAAAGAAAAAAAGTATCATTCTATTAGTATTACTATTATTAGGAATTAGTTTAGGATATGCATTATTATCTAGTAATTTAAATATTACAGGTACAACTAGTTTAAGTAATAATACTTGGAATATTCATTGGAGTAATTTATCTGTTACAGAAGGTAGTGTTACAGGAACACAAGTAACAACTCCTGCAGCAATTAAAACAGGAGATACAGAAGTAGAATATTCTATTACACTATCTACTCCAGGAGACTATTATGAGTTTACCGTAGATGCGGTAAATGAAGGAAGTATTGATGCGATGATCGAATCATTCTCCAATAAAACATATGAGTCCAATGGAACAACAGAAAAGAATCTACCAAGTTATTTAAATTATTCCGTAAGTTATAATGATGGAATAGCACTTGCGAATAAACAGAAATTGACTGCAAATACAACAGAAAAAATAAAAGTACGAGTAGAATTTAAAAAAGATATAGAAGCATCAGATTTACCAACAACAACAGATACTATAGTATTCAAATTCAGTGTAACTTATGTCCAGAAAACAGACGACGCAGTTTCTGTATCACATTTGAGAACTGTTTATACAGTAAATCATTATAATAATGATGGATATGTATATTTAAATCAAGCATTCCCAACAAGTATCACACAATATCAAACACCAAGTGAAGCACTAACTGCAATCGCCACTGTCTCTTCAAAAGATTTGCCATTCTATCTAAAACATAAAGTAGAAAATGGGATTGTAACAGAGTCATATGTTGAATTTGTAGTAACTCCAGAGATGGCTGCAGCAAACACAGGAATGGTTGCGGGAACCTATACTTTAAGAGGAGAAAAGACCTGTGAAAATGGAATTGATGGAATTGCTTATTTAGTAGATGAAAGTTACATTAGTCCATATTTTGAAGCAAACAAAGAAGTATTAGAAACTGCATTTGGATATTCTACCGATTCGTCTCGTTGTTATGAATCTGAATACACTTCTGCTTATTACTTCCGTTGCAGTATTTCTGGTTTTAGTGCTGAAATAGACTTAAAGGGTCGCGTTACTGCGGGTGATGGTGCTAATTCATACTGTAGTGTTCGAAATGATGGCTACTGTCGATGTGGTTGGTATTAGTGGCCTGTCCCCAGATTTTCCTAAATACTAGATTAGAAGATGAAATTATTGAGGTTTTGAAATGTTTTCTAGAATAGATAGGAAACAAGGATTATCCATGACTCTATATTTTATAGAGTCAAAAAATATACATTAAATAGATGATTAGACTAGTAGAGTTCATCGAAAATCTTTGAATCTTATCTTTGGTTGTCATAAATATAATAATAAGATATAAGTAATATTTTATAGTGTAATCAATCATTGCTAAGTTTATGAAAATATGATATTATTCTACTAGGTGAAGAACATGAATAATAGACGTAAAAATAAAAAAAAGAATATAATAAATAAAAAAAATAGGAAATACTTATTAATACCAGTAATAATCATTATTATTATAATATTAGCTATCATAGTAGTAAGAGATAAAACTCCTAATGATGGATTAAAATATAATAAGAATAAAAGTTTTATTAAGAAACAAGAAGTAAAAGGAATTATCTTTAAAAATATAAAATGTACTTATGATGGTAAAGATTCATTGATTAGTTATACTATGGTAAATGAAACGAAGAATAAAATATACTTAAATAATTATGACGTTATAGTAAAAGACAAAAATAATGTTAGACTTACTAAAATAGCAGCTCATATAACACAGACTCTTGCTCCTAAAGAATCTTTAGACATGGCTAATCAAGTAGTAGGAATAGACCTAACAGATGCCTATTACATGGAATTAAAAATAAATACAGATAAGAAGAGTAAATAAGCGAAAGCTTATTTTTTTTATAAAAAAGAAATAAAATAGTCTATCTATGATATAATGATAATAATAGAAAGAATAAGGGAAGTAGCTATGGAAATTAAAAAAAAATACATATATAAAGATATTATATTAAAAAAGAATAGACAGTATAATATGCCTGTTTATCAAAGAACATATACTTGGGAAAATAAAAACTGTAAACAATTATATGATGATATTAAATCATGTATCGATAATAATAGTACTCACTATTTAGGTAGTCTTGTTTATTCTCATGAATCAGAAAAACATAAAGGATCTAATTTTTATAAATATCAAATTATTGATGGACAACAACGTCTCGCAACTTTAATTCTTTTGCTAAAAGCAATCTTAGATATAGTTCCAGAAAAAGATAATGAGACAAGAAAAAAATTAGAAAATGCAATCTATAATAAAAATTATGATGATGAATATAAACTAAAACTACAAAGTATTGATGATGATAATAAAGAATTTAAAAAGATACTAAATAATAATATGAATAATCTAAATGAATTATCAAATGTCACAAAGAATTATAGATATTTTAAAGAACTATTAAAAACAGAACAAAAATATAATTATAAAGAAATTTTATCTGGAATCGAAAAATTAATTGTTGCAGAAATAGCTCTAGAGAAAAAAGATAGACCTCAAGTAATATTTGAAAGTATTAACTCAACGGGAATTGAATTAAAAGATTCAGAAAAAATAAGAAATTTCTTATTAATGGGTATTTCGAATAAAGGAGCTCAAAAAACATATTTTGATAAGTATTGGGTATCTCTTACAGACATAATAGGAAATGATAATATAGAAAACTTTTTCTTTGATTATCTTGTAATGAAAAAAGGAAGCTATTTTAATAAAGAAGAATTATATGATTATTTTAAAAAACACTATTATTCTATTAATAATATAAAACAAATAGGAAAAGATATATTACGATATGCTGATTACTATCGATTAATTATATGTAATAATTCTAATTTATATAGTAATATTACAAATAAAAAATTAGCAGTATTTAAAAAAATAAGACATAATACGATATATCCTTTCTTAATGAAGATATGTGATGATTACTCTGATATACAAAAGTTATATAAAACAGATGTTGATTTAACGAAAATAGAAAAAAAAGAATTAAAAAAGAGAGAAAATGAATTTAATTTGATTATAGATTTACTTGAAAATTACGCAATTAGAAGAAATGTTTGTGAAATACCATCTAGTTCACTAAGAAGATTTTATGCATCTTTATATAATACTATTTTTGAAAAGAAAGAATATAAAAATAATTATTTAACAGCGATTAAAACCTATTTATGTACAACGGTTAAAAATGATGCCTTTCCAAAAGACGATACTTTTATAGAAAAATTAGCAAATATCAATTTTTATAGAAGATCAAGTGTTTTAAAAGTTATTTTTAATTATATTGAAAATTCTGGAAATGAAGAGATTAACCTTGAAGATTTAACAATTGAACATATTTTTCCTCAAACTCCAGATATAGAATGGAAAATTGATTTAGGAAAAGATTTTGATGAGACAAAAAAATATTTAAATACTTTAGGAAACTTGTCTATAACAGGATATAATGGTCAGTTATTAAATAAATCATTTAAAGAAAAAAGAGAAATACTATTAAAATTGTATCAAGATGGAGACTTAAAAATAAAAACGATTAATGAAGAATTATTAAATAAAAAAATCCAAAAATGGAATGCCAATGCAATTAAAAAAAGAGCTTCTAGATTATCAGATTATATTTTAAAGAAGTATAGTTATCCAAAAGGAATTGATAATTCTTTAAAATTTAATAATTATATTGAAGAATACTATGATAATAAAGAAGAACAATTTATGATTGATCATGATTGTCCATTACTAGGAATCAGAATAAAAGGAGAAGATTTAAAAGCAGATACTTACATGGAAGCATATTGGGAACTACTAAAGAAATTATATAAAATAAACTCCAAATTATTAAAACAATTAGCGAAGAACAATTGGAAAATAACTTCATCAGATCGAATCTTTATTTCAACAGATAAAAGCCTTCTAAGTAATCCATTAAAAATGGAAACAAATAATAATGATAATATATATATTGATAAAACAACAAGTAGAGATTTAATCTTAAATATAATGGTATCTTTGATAAAGGAATATAAAGATGAACTAAGTATAGATGATTTTTGCCTTTTATATGACAATGAAAGATATTAGAAGTGAATTGCAATATAGTAATTCACTTTTTATGATATAATCAAAGAAGAAGGTGAATATATGAAATTATCAAAGTCTAAGTATTGTAATGCATTTCAATGTATGAAAATATTATGGTTAATGGAATATAAACCAGAAGAAAAAGAAGAAATTGAGAATGATTCTGTTTTAAAAAATGGAACAGAAGTAGGAGAAGTTGCGAAAGCATTATTTGGTGATTACATTGATATTCCTTATCAGGATTTAAAAGAAATGATAAAATTAACAAAAGAAGCAATCAATAATAATGATAAATGTAATATTGCAGAAGCATCTTTTTCTTATCAAGATAATTTCTGTAGTGTAGATATACTAAAGAAGAATCGTAATCATTATGAAATTTATGAAGTAAAAAGTTCTACTTCTATAAAAGAAATCTATAAAGAAGATATCTCTTATCAGTATTATATTTTAACTAATTTAGGATATCATGTAGATAAAGCATGTCTTGTCCATATCAATAGAGAATATAAGAAACAAGGTCCATTAGAATTAGATAAATTATTTCAAATAGAAGACTTAACAAGTATTGCGAAAGAAAAGAAGGAAGATGTAGAAAGAAAAATAAAAGAGATAAATCAGTATATGGAAAAAGAAGAAGAAAAAGATATTATAGGAAAACAGTGTTTTGATCCGTATCCATGTCCTTTCTTTTCATACTGTACAAAGGAGTTGGATTCTCCAAATGTCTTTGACTTAGTTGGATTAAATATCAATCAAAAATTAAAATATTATCGGGAAGGAATTACTTCATTTAAAGATTTATTAAAAGAAGATATAAGTGATAAAGTAAAAGAACAAATTGAGTATGAAATAAATGAAAAAGAAGATAAATTTGAAAAAGAAGCAATGAAAGAATTTATGAATACTCTATCTTTTCCTCTTTATTTTTTAGACTTTGAAACATATCAACAGACAATTCCTTTATATGATGGAATTCATCCTTATGAACAGATTCCTTTTCAATATTCTATTCACTATATTGAAAAAGAAAATGAAGAAGTAAAACATAAAGAGTTTCTAGCAATACCAGGTATGGATCCAAGAGAAGAATTAGCGAAATCTTTAGTAAAAGATATTCCGGAAAATGTTTGTGTTTTAGCTTATAATATGGGATTTGAAAAATCAGTAATCAAAACTCTAGCAGAACAATTTCCATATCTATCCAATCATCTATTAAATATAAGAGATAATATAAAAGATTTAATGATTCCATTTAAAAATAGAAATTATTATACAAAAGATATGAAAGGAAAGTATTCCATTAAATATGTTCTACCTGCACTATTTCCAGATGATCCATCTCTTAATTATCATAATCTAGAAGAAATTCATAATGGATCAGAAGCTATGTCAGCTTTTGCAACAATGCATAAATTATCAACAGAAGATCAAGAAATACTAAGAAAGAATTTATTAAAATACTGTGAATTAGATACCTATGCTATGGTAAAAATCTATGATAAAATAAAGAAAAAACTAAGATGTAACTAAAAAAATGAATAAGTCTAGAAAAGAGTTGACTATGATGAAGAAAAGAATAAAAATATTTCTAGAGAAGGAAACTACTCTAGAAAAAGAATTCTTGATAATAATGATTTCCTTATTTTGCCTTTTCCTTTATCTCTCCTTCTATGATAAAATTCATCTTATAATTCCAAATTTGTACAATCGTATTACCGATTTGAATGGAAATATCATATTAAGCAAAATAGATAAAATCGCTTATAAATATGCAATTATAATATCAATAATAAAAATAGTTTTAAATAGCACCTTAATAATTTCTGTCTTAATCGGATTCATAAAACTATTTTTTGATAAAAAAAGTAAACTACTAGCAAAGATCATTAGAGTGATAAGATTATACTTTATGAGCTATGTTATAGTATTAGCTTTAGGAACAGTATCCTTAATATTATTTAAAATTGTATATCATGTATAATGATGTTTGGTTTTTACAGTAACTATTCTTTTAAATACAAAGTAATATCATAATAAAATGATATAAAAATAACAATAAAATTCTAATAAGGAGGAATATATGGAATTATTAGATATCTATGATGATAAAGGAAATAAAACAGGAAGAACCGTGATTAGAGGAGATAAAACGGAAAAGCTTAGTCCTCATGAACATATCGCAGTAGCAGTAATCTTTATTGAAAATGACCAAGGAGAATACTTAATTCAAAAAACATCAAAAGAAAAAGGAGGAGAGTACTCATCAACTGGTGGTCATATTGATCATAATGAAACTCCACTAAGTACCATTCAAAGAGAAGTAAAAGAAGAATTAGGAATAAATATAGAAAATGAAGTATTAGAAGAATATGGATTTATTTCCTATAATATGCCACTCTTTTATTTATTTTACTGGAAGAAGAATATTGATATAGAAGAGATAAAAGTTCAAAAAGAAGAAGTAGACTATGTAACATATTTATCAAAGCAGGAAATAGAAGACCTCATAAAAAATGGAGAAATGTTGCCATCTCATGGATTCCTTTTTCAAAAATTACAAAGTAAAAAAACAAAGAACTATCAGAGAATAAAGAGACAATAAGTCTCTTTTTCTTTACTTTTTAGAAAAAATCGATTATAATAGTAAGCCATCTATAGGTGGTGTTTGGTATGAATAAAAGAGCAAATTTATATTTAGATATATACGAATTTATAGCATTTATTCTTTCCCTATCTTGTATAGGGCTTTGTATGACATTAGGAGAATTATCTTTTCCTGTACCAGTAATATTGAACTATATTATTTTAGGAATTGGTGCATTATCTGCTATCATTTTTATATCCATAGAAGTTTTCTTGTTTTTACTGATGAAGACAAAATCTAGAATATTTTATCTTTTATTTATGATAATAGATGTTGTATGTGCAATCTTTATCAATCGAATGATTCCGTTCTCAGCATTTTTAGTTTTTATTTTCTTCAGTATGATGAAAGATATCATAAGAATTAAACTAGTAGATAAATTATATATACCTAGAGAATTCAATCGTTATTGTAGAATGTTTAACATCAAAGTAAAAGATTTTCCTAAGAAACGTAAAGTAACATCTACACCAAAGAAAGAAAAAGAACAAGTAAAAGTAAAAGTAGAAAAACCAATATATGTAACAGAAACAAAGAAAAACAGTAAATCTGACAAAAGTTTTGCCTAAAAGGTATCCAAATAAGGATATCTTTTCTTTTTTTAGAAGAAAAGTATGATATAATGAACACAATAGGAGGGATAAAATGATATTAACAGTAAATAATATTACAACTACAAAAGAAGAACTTGAAAAATTAGATCGTACAGATCCATATAATGTGATTGGGGGATATATTCAATCCATTACAGAATTTGATTCTAAAAATCCAGATATTTTCTATGAAAAATTACAAGTATTAGAAGGAACATATCAACCATTAAGTGCTATTATGAAACAAAATATCAAAGATAGAATGATGCAAAATGACAAATATTCTTACATAGGAAAATCATATTTTAAAGGCTCAACTCCAGAAAATGACTATACTCCAACAGAACCATATCAAATAGAAATAACTGAAAATCCATATACAGATGCAGAAGAAGGATATAAAAAACTATTTGTTCAAAGTGGAGGAGCAGATAATCCAAGAGGAATCACACTAAGACTTGCGAAAGATGGGAATTATTACATATGGAGTGATTCTTTCATGGGAACATTAGCAGATATTAGGCCATTAGAGTCTACCAATCCATGGGTTTAATAAAATAATAAATAGATAAAGGGGAGAAGTTACAATGTTTTGTCGAAATTGTGGAGAAAAATTAGAAGATGGTGATAGGTTCTGTATAAAATGTGGAACACCCATAGTACAACAACATGAAATAGGAAACATAATTCAAGAGGAAAATAATTCCAATAATCAGTTAAACCAATTGAATCCTACTGTAGTAAATAATAAAGTAATAGATAATAATATGTCAGAAGAAGATAAAAAGAATGCAAATATGCTCTGCATTATATCATTAATATTAACTTATGGGTCTGGAATATTTCCTATATTTTCAGTACTAGAAAATCCTGATTCTAATAATATTTTTAGTATTCTTTGTAGTATGGGACCTTTGATTGGCTTAGTATTAATGATAATAGCAAGAATAAAATATCCAAATAGTAAATTTGCAAAAGTAGTAATGTGGATATATATCATTAATATTATCATTATGATGATTGGACTTCTGCTATTAATAATAACTTGTTATGCTGCAATTCAATCTTGTAGCGGAATGGGATAAAAATGATTATTCACCAAATAAAATTTCCTATTTATGGAATAATTATTTTCCTATCAATAATAATTGGAATGATTTACATTTATCATTCACTAAAAAAAAATCATTATCAAGATAAAAACATTTTATTATATTTTCTAATGTATGTAGCCTTCTCAATTATAATTGGAAAAATATATACGATGATTACAAGTCCAGAACAAAATAATATCATAACTGCAGGACTATCTTCTTATGGAGGGTTAATAGGAGTGATTCTTTCTGCTTTTATCTTTGAAAAAATATTACCATTAAATAATCAGTTAATAAAATATTCCATTCTTTCCCTTCCTTTAGTATATAGCCTATCTAAAATTGCTTGTTTTATTGTAGGATGCTGTAATGGGATACCTTATAGTAGATTTGGATATGTAATATATAAGGAAGGATTAAATATTCCACAATTTCCAATTCAAATAGTAGAAACAATTGTTTTTTTAGGAGTATTCTTAATCTGTAACATTTATCGTGAAAAGAAAAATATAATATTTTGGACCATAATATCATCTGCCAGTATAAAATTTCTATTAGATTATTTGAGATACGATCATTTAGAAAAGATGATAACAAATAATCAAATTTTTAGTATTATTATCATTATAATAGTAGGAGTAGTTTTCTCTTTTCATAATTTAAAAAATCATATATAATGATAATAGAAAATATGGAGTGATAACATGCCTAGAAAAAAAACAAAAAAAGAACTAGAAAAAGAGAAAAGACGAAAAAGAACAATACTATTGTTAATTCTTTTACTATTAACAGGAATACTTGGAACTGTAACATATGCTTGGTTTTCTTCCAATATGAAATTAACAATAGATGCAATGGATATTAATATTGATACGATGTCAGGAATTCAGGTATCAGTAGATGGAATAAAATGGAGCAATAATGTAACCAAAGATGATATCGTAAATGCCTATAAAACATATCCATCTGCAACAAATCAATTACCAGAAACATTAGCTGGCTGTTCTACAGATGGGAGTGCTTCCGGTAAAACAATGAATATGTTTTATGGAGATACAAGGCTACATGGAGATGAAGGATACTTTTTAACCGCAACAAAACAAACAGAGATTAATTGTGTCGGAGATGAGCAGTGTCAAGGAAAGCACTATATTGCCTTTGATATTTTTATTCTCCTAAACCAAGATACAAATTTAGTTGTTACTGGAGAATCTTTTGTAAACAACAAAAGTGAAGAAATCCAAGGCGGAGAAAATAGTGCAAGAATTGGATTTGTAAATTTAGGAACGACAACGGATACTGTAAATGGTGTCGGAGCCCAATCATTAGGAAATGCAACAGGAAGTGTGATATGGGAACCAAATTATGATACTCATACAGAACATGGAGTAGAAAATGCTCAAAAAATATATGGAATAACAACCTCTCAGACAGGAGGGCAAAGATTACCATATAAAGGAATTAATAGTGAAATAACAGGAAAAGGGGTAAACATTTCAGCTACAGATTCTAGTCCATACTTCACTTCAGTGAATCCTCAAATATCTACTCCAAAAGGATTTACAACAGATCAAGATATGGCATCTTTCTCAAGAGGAATTACAAAACTAAGAATTTATTTTTGGCTAGAAGGACAAGATGTAGATTTAGAAAACAAAGTAAGTGGTGGACAATTAGAATTTAAATTAGAAATGGCAATCAAATAAAAAATCTAACAAAACAGTTAGATTTTTTTAATATCTTTCTAAACTATGGAAATTACTTCCGCCACTATAGTCATCTGGGTCCGTACTCTGTTCTCTCCAAATTAAATCAATACTAGTAGCAGTATTATTTTTTACTTGTAAAGGATCCATAACATTCGTGGTATTTTTCTTAGAATTATAACCATAGAAGATAATTGCATGATTATATTTTTTCTTTCCAAATCGTCCATTTCCCATTGCAGCAAATACAATCTTACCATCCTTTAATGCTTCAATTAATTCTTCTTTTGATTCAATAGCAGTTCTTTTTACTCCATAATATTCAGCTGCTTTTACAATAGCTTGACCACTACTTCCTTGAGTTCTTTTATTAAATTCATTAGTTTGAGAATATAAATAATTAGCTACATCAGTAGGTAAAATCGTCCTACCTAATATTCCTTGAAAAGCCATAGCCATCGATGTAGGTGCACAACCAGTACTTCCGAAAGGATATTTTCCATAATAAACTCTATTCCAACGAGCATCCTTTTGATTATAGTAAACTGGTTTGTAGGAAACCTTTTCAATATAATGATTTTTAGTAGGCAATTGATTTTTATTAGAATCTTTTTTGAAAAACAATTTAATTTGAATTGCTTCAATAGAGTAGTGATTAACTCCAGCAATTTCACCATTTTTAGCCCAACCAAGCCAACCATAGTTAGCAGAATGAACTCTATAATAAATATCATATTCCTCTGCAATTTCATCAGTTAAAGAAATTCGAATAAGCTGAATAGCTTTTGCTTGACCCATAGTTCCAGAAAAAGAATGATCCTCAATATCTTCTTCTTCCCAACCCTTTCCTTCAACAAATGAATTATAAATGATATTACCATTTAAACTTGTATTGAAATGAATCTGAAAAGCTTCTACTCTTTTTGATTTACCAGTAGTTCCTGCTATATTGCCTTCTAAAACTTCTTCCTGAGTTCCATAATCTTGTCCATGAACTTGATACTGAATTGTTGTATTTTTAATAACAAAACTTTTTTCGTCTGTAGAAATACTAGTATCATTTTTCTCCACTAACTTAATTTGAATAGACTCTAATCTTTTTCCTAATCCCTGACTACCTGCCGCTTCACCGTTTTTTGTCCAACCAAGCCATCCAAAGTCTTCAATATGTACACGGTAATAAATATCATAATAATTGGAAACATCTCCAACCAATCGTATCTTAATAGCTTCTAATCGTTTTGATTGATGTTCTGTTCCAGATAGAATTCCATTTCCAACATAATTTTGCCAACCAATATCTTGAACATGAGAACTATACTCAATAGAACCATCAATGTTACCAGTTAAAAAAATCTTAATTGCTTCAAGTCTCTTTGACTGATGTTCAGTACCAGAAAGATCACCATCTCCGACAACATTTTGCCAACCAATATCTTGAACATGCGACTGATAAGTAATAGAACTCTTCTTTTCAATTTCAATATTTTCTTCAGAAGTAGTATCTTCTTCTTTAGAATCATAATAATGAATTTCAATTCTTTTTTCATCAGATGATATATTTTTATATTTAAGAACCAAGTTACAGTAATCAAGAGAACATGTAATATCTTTTTCAATCGAATCATCAATCTTTTCATTGATGATAGAGAGCAAGTTTTCTTTTATCTGATCATGATTGGAAAAAGTATATTGATTATCAATCTTTAATAACTCTTCATTAAGCATTTCCTTTGAGTAAATAGCCTCATCTAAAGCAAAAACTGGAGTCAGTAATGATGATAATAAAATCATCATGATAAACTTTTTTTTCACAATATCACCTGCCAATTCCATATATACTTCTATATCTATTATAAAGTAAGATAAGAAATCAGTAACCCCATTTCCAAAAATTATACAGTTTAGAGTGTCAAATAAAGATAGGAAACGATTCATAATAAGTTTTTTTTAACCATCATGTTAATTGACAACAGGTGATAATGATAAACAAAAATCATATAGAATTTTATAAAAATAATTTCAAAAGAAAAAATAACATTTTATGTAAGAAAGTGAAATTGTTTTTTTTTAATAATATTGCTATAATGATAAAGAGGATGATGATATGTTAAAGAACAAAAAAGGATTCATAGGAATAATCATATTATCTATACTTTTTATTGGTATACTATTTTATTTTCAAAATAATAAAAAAATGAATTATAAAAAAGTATTAGAAAATCAAAACTATGATATAGTTTATGATAAATTAAAAACTGAAAAAGACCAAGTTCCTTATATTAATATTAATAATAATATCATTAAAAATATCAATAAAGAAATAGATTCCCTATATCAATATTATTTAATATATTCACCAAATGGTTTTCATTATCAATATAATATTAGTGATGATATTTTATCCATTATTATAACTGCTTCCGTCATTCAACCAGAAAGTACTCACTATGATATCTTATATAAGTCATATAACATTGATTTAAATACAATAAAGCCATTAAAAAATGAAGAAATATTAAAGAAATATAATATTACAGAAGAAAAAATGAAGTATTATTTATCCAATAAATTTTTAAATTATTATAATGATTTAATTAAACAAAAATATTTTACAGAAGAAGAATGTAATTTTAAATGTTTTTTGGAAAATAAAAATGTAGAAAATATATTAGAAGATAATAATTATTATATTAATCATGGTCACTTAGAGTTATACAAGTATTTTAATATTTTTACAGATTATCAAGAAGAAAATTATTTTAATGAAGAAAGTTTCCATTTTGTGATTACTTAAGAGGTGTAGTAAATGCTAATATTAAACTGTGAAAATCTAATTAGCTCTTGCTGTAGTGATTATGCACTGGCTAAGAGTTTATCTATTGTAAATAATATTCTTCAATTAATTCATATTATTATACCAATTCTATTAATTATCATGGCAATTAAAAATCTAATAGAATTGATGCAAGACCCTCTTGAAAAAAAACTGGTAAAAAAACTAATGAATAAAGTTTTAGCAACTATAATTATTTTCTTTATTCCAACAATTGTAAATGCTACATTAAAAATGGTATCAAATAGCAATGATATATATGCTTGCTTAAAAGCAGGAAGTCAATTAGAAACGATGGCTAAAAATGATGAAATAATCTATCAAACTATTACAGAAGAAAAAAAATACAGTATTATTAGTAATCCTAAAGACTATGAAAAAGGAGAGAAAGAAGAAAATATTACAAATAATAATGATTACCAAGATTCATCAATTAGTAGTAACGGTAATATTTTATTAATAGCTGGTCATTCTTATTCACCTTATTGTTCTCAGGGAGGACTTGGAGATTGTCGTGGAGTGAGTGCTAGATCTGGTTATGCAGAAGAAGTAGAAACAAGAAAACTAGTAAAATTAATTAAATCAAATCTAGACAATTTAGGAGTAAAAAGTGATATTGCCAATGCCATGATGGCAGGAGATAATGATAAAATGAATAAATCATTTTTTATAGAAAGTAGATTAAATACAGCATTATTTAATAAATTTGATTGGAATCATTATAAGTTTGTTTTAGAAGTACATTTTAATGCTACTTCTGGATCTCCAGCTCAAGGGACACTTTTATGTAAAAAAAGTTCATCATATAATACTCCAGCAGATAATGATATAGTAAATGCTGTAATTTCTCATACAGGAAATAGACGATTACAAGATTCTATTCAGCCATTAAACAATGTATCCTATTTTACAAAAAGAAATATTCCAATCGTATATTTAGAAACAGAATTTTATGATAATGCTTCAGCTATGAAAAAATATACAGCTCAAATAAATGGAATAGCTAGAGATATAGCACTTGCTATACAAAAACATTATGGATAAAAAATATTAATAAAAAAGTAACACAATCATTTGTGTTACTTTACTTTATAACAAAAGATACGATAAAATCGAACTCTCCACAGTGGATTGGAGATGATGTCAATACTTTAATAGACCTTTCTCTACCTTTTTTTGACCTTGAGTACGAAAGGTAAGAAATTCGAAGGTCTAGCCTGTAAGGGGTAGGATGGAAATAGTCCTTATTATTACTAAAAGTATATAAATCGTAAAAAAAATCAAAACAAAAGAATCGCAAGGGGTGTGGGGGCAAGCGATTCTTTTATTAAAAGTAGAAGCAGAAACTAAAGAAAAAGCACTTTTGTTGAGAACTATTGAAAGAATTAAAATAATTCAATAATTTTTTAAGTCAAATAAAATGATTTTTTAAATTATTTATGTTATACTTATAATAGCTGATTAAAACTATAACTATGATTATAGTTTTTTTGTTTTGTAGGAGAGATATAGTATATGAATTACAAATATAATTTAATAGATTTGAATAACATTATAGATAAAGATGTTGAAGAAATAAAAGATTATTTTAGATTTAATGGGATAAATAAGTTTGATAAAAACGATATAGAAACATTGCTTGTATTCTCCAGAAAAATCAATAATAAACAAGGTTTCAATGTTTCTTATAATATAGACAGATTAGACAAAGAGTTTGATTTAATAAAATATGGTAATGACATATTAGTTAATATAGAATTGAAACTAACAAGTAGAGATATTGAACAATGCGAAAACAATTATAAAATATTAAAAAAATATTATAATAAAGAAAAAATATATGTTTTTTGCTATGAAGAAAAGAAAGACATTATATTAAAGTATAATGACGGAGCTAAAATGTTTGATGACTCTTCATTTGAAGAGTTAAATAGCATAATGGATAAAATAATAAACCCTAGAATTATTAATATAAATTTAAATATATCATCAGTATATATTAATCCGGATTTTTACTTAAATAATAATTATGATCTATCCAATAGCCAACAAATCACAAAAAATAAAACAATAAACTCACAAGAAAAAATAATACTTATTTCTGGAAGAGCAGGAACCGGAAAATCTTTATTAGCATTGGATTTATATAGTTACTATATAAACAATGATAAGAAGGTTATTTATTTAACTCCATTTAAAGTGAATAATCTAGTAAGCTCTGAACTAAAACAAAAAGTTAAAATGAGAACAGTAAAAAGTTTTTTAGATTCAATAAGAAAAGAAAATTATGATATTGCAATAATTGATGAAGCACAGAGATTAAAAGAAGAAGATATCAAAAAATTACAAATAAAGATAAACGAAAAAATTATAATGCTCGGTGATATAAATCAGACAGTTGACTTTGAGCAAGGATTTAAAAAATTATATGAAAGCAATATTGAAGGAAAATTCAATATCTATCAAGTCATAAGAACAGATGATACTTTTGATTTTTTTGCGAGAAAAGTACTTAAAAAGCCTACTAATGTGATAAAGAATAAAAAGATAGACTTAAACAAAATAAAAATTTATATGAAAGATGATATAAACATCCCAAATCTATCTGAATATACATACATTGAGCCAGCTCAATCAAGATACTTTGCCAGTTGCTTTGACAAGTGTGAGAAACATTCGTGTAAGATGATCTATGATATTTGTAGCGTTTCTAAAACAACATATGACGTAATTAGCCAAGAGTATAACAAAGTTGTAATATTTTTTTGTGATAGGTATTTTTTAAACTCAGAAGAAAAAATATCATGTAGTCCAGGAGTATGTTATGGATACTTAGAAAACCAACTATACACTATAATGACAAGAACAGTAGAAGAATTAGTAATAATTGTTGAAGACATAATTATTTATAATTATTTAAATAGAATTAAAGAAAATATAATGAGAAATAAATGATTTTAATTAATTATTTGTTATGATATAATGGTATATATGATAGTAAGGATGGTGATTTGGATGACTGATATTTATACTTATGAAAAAAGTTTAAAGCCCAGTAAGAAAAAATCAATGGGTATTTTTTATACCGATTCCAAATTAGCTAATTATATGATTAACACTATCAATATTAAACCCTCTGACAAAGTTATAGATCCTTCGTGTGGAAATGGTGTTTTTATTAGATGCTTAATAGACAAATTTAAAAATAAATTCATTCCTTCTAATGTATTTGGAGTTGATTATGATAAAGACATTATTAACTTACTAAAAGACAATTTATCTAATGTATATAGCGAAAATGATTTGCTAACAAACATTGTTTATGGTAATAGTTTGGGTAATAGAGTGAAATGTATGAATATAAAAGATGACAATGATAAGTATGACTTTATCATTGGAAATCCCCCTTATGTTCCTGCTAAAGATGGAAAAAATTATAATTCAAAATTATTTAGTTATAAAAAGTATATATCTACTAGCGTAAATTTATCGATGATAATGCTAGTAAGATCTATGGATTTAATTAAAGAAGCTGGAATCATCTCGTTTATTTTACCTAAGAATATATTGCATGTTGAATGTTATGACAAATTGAGAAAAGAGTTACTATCAAAGTATACAATTATAGAAATAGTTGATTTGGGTATTTATTTTAAAGGAGTAAGAGGAGAACAGATAATTCTTACTATAAAGAAAAAAGTACCATCATCAAATCATAAAATTGTAATTAAGCATTTAATAAATAAAAAAGATTTTATAATGAATTCTACTGAAATTAAACAAAATATCTTTATTAAGAACAATATTATTGTTTTATATAGTAGTAATCAAGAAATAGAATTACTTGAAAAGCTTCAAAATTCAGGATTAAAATTAGTTGAATTGGTGGATGGGAATATTTTTAGAGGGGTAGCTGTAGATAATAAGAATAAAACATATAAAACATATAGAGGAAGAGATATTGGAAAGTTTTCTGTTAAAGAATGTATTAATGCAAACCCTATAGATTTAAAAAACGCTAAAATACAGTTATTAACAAGAAATAAGTTGATTCTTCAAAACATTTTTTCATCAGAGGCAGGTATAATTGCTTCGTATGTAAATGATGGAAGTATATCTAATGAAACAGTAACGAATATTGTTCATCATGACGATGAATTATTGAAGTATTTATTAGGTTTATTGAATTCTAAGTTAATAAACTATTATCTAATCATAAAAATATATAATGATTCTAGATTGACTATGCATACTGATAAAAAGTATATTGGGGAAATTCCAATTATCATTTCCAAAGATTATTATTATAAGATAATAAAAATTGTTGAAAGAGCTTTAAATAAAGATTATAATAAATTACCAGAAATAACTAAGGAAATTGATAAATTGGTTTATGAAATATATAAATTAGAAGATTCTGATATAGAAATTGTTGAAAACAGAATAAAAAATATATTTTCAGAGGAGTGGATTTAATGGCTGAAAGATTAAATGATCTAACAGGGAAAGAATGGCTTCAAAATTCTTTTAGTATATGGAGAAATATTAATAAAAATCCAGAAGAAAAAAAATTAAACCATCCTGCGTCTTATCCCGCAGAGCTAGCAGAAAAAATAATAAGAATATGGACCAAAGAGGGAGCTTTAGTTTTAGATCCGTTTTTAGGTAGTGGTTCAACATTAGTAGGAGCATTGCAAGCTGGGAGAAGATGTATTGGAATAGATTTATCTAAAGACTATTGTAAGATGTCAAAAGAGAGAATTAATAATTATGATAAAAATTTATATAAAATAGTCAATGGAGACAGTTTAAAAGAAGTACCTAAAATAAAAGAAACAATAGATTTAACAGTAACTTCTCCTCCGTATTGGGATGTTTTGAATCAAAGGAGGACTGCAGATAGAAAAGATTCTAAAAATTATAGTAATTCTAATTCTGATTTAGGAAACATGAATGAGTATGAAGAATTTATCGATGCATTAAAAAAAATATTCAAAGAGATATTTGATAAGACAAAACCTGGTGGCTATTGTGTAATTAATGTCATGGATATAAGAAAAAAAGAAAAGTTCTATGCATTACATATAGATATAGTTAAAGCATTAGAAAAAGTTGGATGGTATTTTGATGATTTAATAATATGGGATAGACAAAATGAATATAATAACATGAAGCCTCTTGGTTATCCTTATAAGTATAGAATTAATAAGGTTCATGAATATTTACTAATTTTTAATAAGGTGGTGAAATAATGGATATAAGATTTGCATATTTACTTGGATTAATCATTGGGAATGGTACTATTCAACGAGGAACACAAGATACTACCGTTGTGATTGACTTACCACATAAGAATTTTAAAGTAGATGATAGAGATGTAAAACTATTTGTTTTAGCAAGTTTAAACGATATTAGAAATTATTTAGAACCATTGTTAGACAGAAGTATTCAAACCACTCAGAATGACACAGTAACACGTTTATCTTTTTCAAAGGATAATAGAGATTTTTTAATTACGGAATTAAATAGGTACTTGAATAGATGTAGTAATCATGAAAATATGAGAATACATGAAAATGTATTTGAACAAAGTTATGATGTTAGAATAGCAATCTTACAAGGTATAGCAGATTCAACTGGATATGTAAGAAGATCTAATCGTTATTTTAAATCATATGAACATAGAGTTTATATAGAAGTTCCTCAAAATTGGGAATTGGTAATAGATATTTGCAATCTTTTAAAAAGTGTCGATATTCCGGTACATACAATTGATTTTGCTCACCCAAATATGAGAGATGGTAACTTAGTTCATTATAAATCAGGAAATAGATATTTTTGGAAGAAAGAACATCAAATAAAAATATGGGTAAATGAATTCATGCCAGTAGGATTTAAAGTAAAACATAAACAATTAGCATTACAAGAATTTGCCAAAGAGTATGCAGAAGGGAAAGGTCTTAGCTTAAATGAATTGAATGTAAAAACTCATAAATTTTATTGGGAGAGACGAGTTAATAAAACCGAAAGAAAAGCTCATCCAATGGTAAATGATGAATTTATTCCTATAAGTATTAGAGGTAAGCAATTTTCTAATTGGCAAGAAATTGCTGAAACATTAGGGTATGGTGAAGAGTAATGGCAGAAAAAGATTGGTATCCAGAAATGTCTGATTGGTTGAAACAATATTTAGTTGATAAGTACAAAGGATATGAAGTAACAGTAACATATGAAACAGCTGTACAAAAGCTTGATGTAGTACTAATGAAATATGGTATTGATTGTCCAATGGCAAAAGGACTAGATATTGAAGTCGATATAATTGGTATTTTAAAAAGAAAAAATACATATAAATTAGTGTTTATGGAAGTAAAAGATGTTCCGTTAAAATTAACACACTTAGGTCAGTTGTGGGGTTATTGTCAATTAATCAATCCAGAAGAAGCATTTTTGATTTCACCGAGAGGACTTGGGACATTAGGAAAATGCTTACTTGATTTAAGAAGAATAGATATTCTTAAGTACGGAGAAAATCATTTGAATAAAAGTATGAAGGTAGTGAAATGGGATCCTCATAGTAAATCGCTCGATTACACAACATTAGTTGAATAAAGATGACTTACATTTTTGTAAGTTTTTTTTGTGGTAATTACGTTGTTCGCTGGCCCTTTAGTAAGTAAAATGATATAATTTCTATAGGTGATAAATCATGATTACAGTAGTAGCAGCTCTTATAGTAAGAGATAATAAAATTCTTATAGCAAAACGTTCTACTGGAGATCCTAACGTATTTGGTAAATGGGAATTTCCAGGTGGAAAAGTAAAAGAAAATGAAACAGAAGAACATGCAATAGAAAGGGAAATAAAAGAAGAGTTTGAAATGGATATAAAAGCTAATAAATTCTTAATTAACAATATTTGTGAATATCCTACAAAAACTATAGATCTAAGATTATATAAATGTGAATATATATCTGGAAAATTTAATCTTCATGATCATTCGGAATATAAATTTGTTAATAAAGAAGAGATACTTAAATATGATTTATGTCCTGCAGATATACCACTAGCTGAATATGTTAAGGAGATGAAATAATGGCTACCTTAGTTGAAGATACAAGAAGAGCAGTAATAGAATTACATGAAGAGACAAAAAAAGAATGGATTAGTTTAAAAGAAATATATCAAAAAGTAGAAGAAATAAGGAAAGAACCTAATGCTAATAATGGAGCATCTATTAGAGCAGCGTTAGAAACACATTGTAAATCATCAGATGCATTTCGTGGAGAAGAATTATACATTATGAAAGAAAAAGGATCTGGATTGTATAAATCAATTTATTACGATGCAATTAATATAATTGATAACATGACTATTGGAGATATATTTACTAGAGATCAATTAATGTCTATATTTAAAATTAGTGGTCAATCTGGAATGATGAAAACAAATACATTAAATGCCTTAGTTTTAACAACTTCAGAAGAAAGCATATATGGTGATTCTAGTATAGAGAATGGTACAATTCAATATACAGGTGAAGGACAAGAAGGAGATCAAACAATAACTAAGAATAATAAGACATTATTTTATTCTAAGGATAATAATTTACCAGTATATCTTTTTACTAAAGATAAGAAAAGAAGATATATATTTGAAGGAAGAGTAGAGTTATATGATAAGCCATATCAAATTCCAGAAAATGATAAAAATGGTAAAGAAAGATTAGTATGGAAATTTCCTTTAAAAGTAATATATTCTGAAAATGATATAGTTGATGAATCTATAAAAGATATTTCATATGAAATAATAGAAATATCAAATAGTATTCAAGCAGATGATAATAAGGATATTATTTATGATGAGAGCCCATTAGAATTAAGAAAATATAGAAAAAATGATATTGAGAGAAAGATCAATAGAACAAAGAAACCGGATTATTTAGCTGAAGAATTAGTTAAAACAAAACAAGGCGAATTAAATGAAAAGGTTATTTATGAAAGAGAATTTCAAAAGATAATGGAATTAGAAGCTAAAGAAGAAGTTGAAAGAATGGAAGATTTTTTTAAAAATAAAAATGATAGTGAAGGATATGATATCTTATCTTTTGAACAGCAAGAAGATGGATCTCTAAAAGAAATATATATTGAAGTAAAATCTACAAAAGGTAATGAGGGAACTCCAATTGATATAACCGATAATGAATTAGAATTTGCTAAAAAGCATATTGATCAATACTATTTATATAGAATATATAATAGTGATAAAAAGAATAAAACTCTAAAAATAGTAACAGGAAAAGAATTAGTGGAAAACTATACTTTTGTTCCATCAAGTTATAAGATTTATTCACAATAATAAATTAGTATTATGTAATATAAGGAGGGTAATATGATTGGACCAATTTTAAATCATGCATATAAAAGGCAAAATAATAGAGATCCATTAGGAATCGATGGTATTTCTCAAAGTATAGTTGGAGAATTATGCCCTATAGTAAATAGCGTTACATATCATGCTATTTATTGGATTTTCGTTAATTGGATTTATTATGACTTATACGAAAATCAAAAAACAACTGATATGAGTGAAAGAACATTAAATGCTTATATAAAGAAATTAAATTATTTTATGATCTTAGGAAATTTATTAAATGATGTAGATGTATCTAATATGGTTGGAGTTGATAAAATCAGACCACTAGATAGAAATCTTGAATCATATTCATATAGTGAAGATTATATTCAAACTCTTACTGGTATTAATTATTATAAGGCGGCTTTAACTAGTGCTGGTTTTATTACATACACAGATGAATACAATAACGAATATCAACATTTGAAATTTACCCAAAAAGGTAAAAATCTTGCTTTATCTTTAGATAAATTTGTAACAAATACAACAATTTACAAGGACTACTTTTTAAAAAATAATTATAATAGTATTCCCAGAAATGTAATTAAAGAATTTGGAAAAATAGTAAGTTTTAATTTAGAAATCTTAGAAGAATCAAAAAAACTATTAAAAGAGTATTTTTTCGATACAATAACCAAGCTTTCCTTACAATCAAAATTTATTAAATACTTATATTATGATTTAAAAATAGAAAATATAAGTGACAATGGGTTGAGAACATTTTTATATGATTATTTTTCTCCAAGATCTTTCAACAATAAATATCCCGATGATCTTGAAGAAATAATAAAGGGTTGGGAACTTCTTGTATCAAGACATTATTTTACAAACTCTATAGAAATGATTTTTAATTATGTATTAGAAATATTAACTTTACCAACATCAATTAACTCGTTTGTTGATAAATTAACAAATGATTTATCAGAAGATAGACTAGTAGACTATGTAAATAGTTATAAGTTAAATGGAGAGGAAATAAATGATATTCTTTCTTATGCAAAAAATAGAAGGAATAGTCATGACAAAAACATTGAAAATGCAATTATTATAATGTGTTCTCTTTACAATAGACTTAAGAATAGAAATGACTTAAATCAATTATTTTTATTACTAGATAATGACAATACATCAATATCTTTAGATAAGATGTTGAAAGATATAGATCAATTTAAGGATAAGTCTGTTAAAGAATTTGGTAAATACATAGTTAAAGAATATGTTATAAATCAACATATTAAAACAGCAAAAAGAAAAATGACATTAGATGAGGATTCGTTCTTCTTTGGTTACTATAATGAAATAATATATGGAATTAATCGTTATGATTATAGATACGATTATCAAAACTTAAGAATAAATAATTTGTTTCAAGTTATGAAAGAACTTGATATGTTAGGAGGTAAGTAATATGGAAGCTCTTAACATATTAGACAATATTCTTTTAAAATCAAAAGGATATGAGGTAGCTCTTTTAACTACATATAACTTTGAGATACCGTTTTTTGAAAGAAATGTATTAAATAGATTAGAAGCAAATAATATTAGAAGATTTGGATTGTTTGTTGATTCAAAGAATTATGTTGATGCAATCAATTCTATTGATAGTAGTTCGATAGGAAAAAAATACATAGTAACTGAAGTAGATATTAATGCATCATTTCATCCTAAGATAATATTGCTTCTTGGTGAGAAAAAAGCTAGATTAATAGTTACAAGTGCTAATCTGACTTTCACAGGTTATTGTTATAACAACGAAATATTTAATTATTTTGATTATGATGAAAATAACACAACATATTTATCCTTAATTAAGGAAGCATATTTTTATTTTGTAACTTTAAACAATATATATAGTAGAATAGAAGACGATATTTTTGACAAAATAAAAGATTATAATTACTTACATAGAACATCTGTGGAAACAAATGTTAAATTTGTTTCTAATTATAATCATTCAATAATAGAACAAGTATTAGACCTTAATTTGGATGTTAGACAAATAGACATAGCGGTACCTTTCTATGATAATGAATTAAATGCATTAAAGGGTATAAAAGAAATATTTCCTGCAGCTAAAATAAATTTATATGTTCAAAATAGGTTTAGTACCTTTAATTTTAAATTAAATCAAGAACAAAAAATAGTAACTGATAATATAAATGTTTTTGATACATTTAAAGAAATTGGTACACCTGCAATATATCATGGTAAAGTATTTAGATTTATTACTGATGATAGTTCCTGCGTATTGTATGGAAGTGCGAATTGTACTGAAGCAGCATTGTTTAGAACAAGTGTAGATGGCGGAAATTATGAATGCGATATTTTAGCGCATGGTGAGATAAATGAATTTGATTATTATTTTGATAATTTTGTAATTATTGATTCAGAAGAAGAGTTAGTAAATAGAAATCTTTCATATAATAGTGTTAAAAAATATAACTTTAAACATATTCCAAGCGAGGATAATAATAAATTGCATATTAAATATAAAGAACAGTGGGATGATTTAAAAATCTATATCAATCAAACTGAGTATAAATATACATGTTTAGATAATGAACTAATTATAGAAATAAATAATGAAGTTCCATATGGAATATTTAAAATTGAATTTGTGTCTGAAGGAAAAAACGAAACAATAAATGCATTTATAATTTTCAAAAATGTAATGACTGAATATAGAAATTCTAATAATAGAGATTTATCAGTAACATTAGATAAGATAAATAATAGCAAATCATGCGAGTACATAAAATATTATAAGATGCTGTTAGATTTAATACCTTATGATGTTAATTCACTAAAAGAAGTAAAAGAAAATACAGATGTTTATAATGATGCGATAAATCAAAAAGAATCTGATGATGAATTTGATGAAGAATTTGTGGTGGATTTTGATATTCCAGATGATATTCTTAACAGGCAAAAAGAATACAACAAAATTGAATCAATTAAGAGAGGAATAATCAGTAACTTCAGAATTAGAATTCTTGCCGGAAGAAAAAAAGGAATGCATGGTAGGCGCTTATTTGATAATGATCCACCAAAAGAAGAACTAGATATTAAAATATCTATTCCTTTACCGGAAGAAGAAAAGTTCTCTCGTTATATTAAAAGACTGTTTAATAGTATTTTAGACACTAAGTATTTAGAGGATAGTAGTTTAAAAAATTACATAGATAATATTATATTGTTAGTTAATGTTGTTTATACATACAATGATGATAATAAAGCAAATGCATTTAACATTAATGACTATAATAATTTGTTAATATCATTCTTTGAAATAATTCAAGAAAAAGAATTGTTGTCATTGGATGAAGAGACTTTAGAAATAATTAAGATATTATTATTGGCAGTATTGCTTCAAATATCACAAGACAAAGAAAATCAAAATAAAGCCATTATAGAAGTGAAATGCAGAAATATACTATTAAATTATGATAGACAATTAGCGTTAAAGAATGATTATTCTAGTTATTTGGAATCATCATTAGATCTAATAAATAATCTTGTTCCTTTTGAGGAAGCAAAGACAATTATTGAAAAATATTTTAATTACAAAAATGAGGATGAATTATATTCTTTAATAAACGAAAAAATAAATGGCAAGATTACAATTGAAAAGAATAATAACATATTGATAGTTAATGCCAATACATCAAAAATTGGTAGATATATGAATACTCAGAATATTGTTAGTGTTTTTAGTGAAGTAAAAAACAGATATAGACAAACAAAAGAAGTAGACACATTGCTAATAAATATTGCTAATGATAGTATAAGAGATGATCAACCTAATCCTATAGAATGCGTGAGATACGTATATAGTATTAATTCATCAATTGTAGAAAGATATTTTAAAAATAAAAAAGATACTGATTTTATATTGGTTGGCAGTGAAAGAATTACTTAATTGTAATTCTTTTTTTATGCTTTTTCTTGTGTTTTGAATAAACTAAAAAAATAGGTACGAACAATAGACTTTCGTAATAAGAATATATAAAATAAAAGAACCGCTTGCCCCCACACCTATTGAGATTGTGACTTTTGATTTTTTTTACTATTTATCAATACTTTTTAAAAAGAAGGAACTATAGGAATCCTACCACTTTCGGGCGAAGCCCGCGAATTTTTGGGGCTCTCGCGCTCCAGCCCCAAAAAAGGTGAAGAAAGGTCTATTTTAATCTTGACACCATCTCCAAAAACAAGTACACTGAACTTACAACTTATAGAAGAGGAAGTTATAATACCATTTCTATTACTAGAGAAGGGACTAACTTGATCGAGGTCAACTCTCCAAAACCTATCACTAGGTTGAGTAAAAATGTAGTAAATTCAATGTATTAGTAAGATACAGGGGATTAGTTAAATGGTATAATAATGGTCTCCAAAACCTCTGTTGGGTGTTCGATTGAACAATCAGATTAGATTAAAAAAGACTTGAAGATTTACTTCAGGTCTTTTCTTATTCCTTTTTATCTGATTGTTCATTATTTTGCATGTTGGAGATTAGTGAATGTTCGGCGTGTTTAGTTTTAAGATCTTTT
>CAMOGG010000004.1 GCA_946614095.1 uncultured Caryophanales bacterium
AATATGATATAATACATACAGAAAGGAGTGGGAAGAAAAGCCCACTCTTATTATGTATTAGGAGGGAGAAAGATGAAAGAACAGGTAGCAGCTTTAGTAGATGATTCCATAAAAGAATTAAATGTCTTTGTATTTGATGCATATACTAGTGAAGAAGAAGGAAAAAAGATATTTAATGTTGTTCTAGATAGCGAAGAAGTAATTGACTTAAATAAAGTTACAGAAGCATCTAGGATTATTAATAAAATTATGGATGAAAATGAAAGTTTATTAGAAGATGCTGATGAGTTAGATATTTTCTCTAAAGAGAAAGGAGATACAGAATAAAATGGATGGAAAAGAATTTAAAAAGGCATTAGATAACATTGTAAAAGAAAAAGATATTGATCCTGAGATTGTCTATAGTGCTATGGAGTTAGCTCTAACTTCTGCTTATAAAAAGAATTTTAATTCTAAGACAAATGTAAAAGTACTATTTGATCGTGATACAGGAGAAATTAAGGTATATTCCTATTTGACAGTAGTACCAGATGATAAAATGACAAAAGAAGAATATGAAGATGCTTTATTTGAAAAGTATGCAGAAGATGAAGAATTAGATACGAAACCAGAAGAGGAAGAAGTACCTGCTACAGAAGAAAGTGAATCAGAAGAAAATGGAGAAGAAGAAAAAAAAGAAAAAGAAGTAATCTCATTTTTTAATCCAGAGACAGAAATTAAACTTAGTGATGCGAAAAAGATGGATAAACTATTAGAAGTAGGAGATACCATTGATACAGAAGTAACACCAAAAGACTTTGGTCGTGTCGCAACATCAACTGCAAAACAAGTAGTAATTCAAAAGATAAGAGAAGCAGAAAGAAATAGTATCATGGAAGAATTTGGTGATAAACAAGATGAATTATTAATTGGAACTGTTGCTCTAGAAGACACTGATAACTATTTCATAGACTTAGGTAGAACCAATGGAATCTTACCAAAGAAAGATTGTATTCCAGGAGAAAAAATAGAAATGGGTTCTCAAATTAAAGTATATGTGTCAAAAGTAGACAATAACGGTAAAAATCTTTTGATACTATTAAGTAGAACACATTATGGATTTGTAAAAAGACTATTTGAATTAGAAATACCTGAAATCAATGATGGAACAGTAATGATTTATAGTGTTGCAAGAGATGCAGGAAATAGAAGTAAAGTAGCAGTATATTCAGAAAATCCTAATGTAGATCCAATAGGAGCATGTATTGGAGAAAAAGGAAGTAGAATAGCCAGAATTATTGAAGAATTACATGGAGAAAAATTAGATGTAGTTCGCTATGACCCAGACCCAGCAGTATTTATTGAAAATGCATTATCTCCTGCAAAAGATTTAACAGTTGCTATTACAGATCCTAAAAAATTAGAAGCAATGGTAATTGCAGATGGAGATAATTTCTCTTTAGCAATAGGTAAAAAAGGACAAAATGCACGTCTAGCAACTCGTCTAACCAAGTTCAAAAAGATTGATATTAAAACAACAGAACAAGCAAGAGAAGCAGGAATTAATTTTAGATAGAGGTTTTTATGAAAGTAAAAAAAATACCAATGAGAACTTGTGTAGTAACAAAAGAATCTCTTCCAAAAAAAGAATTACTTCGAATTGTTAGAACTCCAGAAGGAGATATTCTAGTAGATGAAACTGGTAAGAGTAATGGAAGAGGAGCTTATATCAAAAAAGATTTAAGTGTGTTAGAAAGTGCAAGAAAAAGTAAAATATTAGAAAAAAGACTAGAATGTGAAATAGAGGACAGTGTATATGAAGAAATAAAGAATATATTAGAAAAGTGAGGTGAGTCTTCATGATGACCATGGAAGATTATGCACAGGATGTAGGAAAAACAATAGAAGAGATTAAAGCTCTATGTGAAAAAGTTGGCATTGACTATGAAGATGAAAATACATTATTAGATGATGTTAGTATTACACTATTAGATAATGCCATAGAAGAAGATGATGTAGAAGAAAGCACAGAAGAACAAGAAGAAAGAAGACTTCAAGAAGAAGTAGAAGATAAAGCGGAAGAACTTGCATATGATACAAAAATTGATTTAGAAGATACAACATCTTTTACAAAAGTAAAACAAAATAAACAAGCAAAAAAAGTTGATAATAAAAAAGAATTCTTAAAAGAGAGAAAAAAGATTTATAAACATCGTGAAAAACTACAAAGTAATGAAACTCCTCAAGATGAAAATGTAATTCTTTACAAAGAAGGAATGACTGTTACAGATTTAGCAAACTTATTAGAAGTTGCTCCTGTAGAACTAGTAAAAAAATGTATGGGACTAGGAGTAATGGCTTCTGTTAATCAGTCTCTTGATTATGACACCGTAGAAATCATTGTAACAGACTACAATAAAGTTCTTAAAAAAGAAGAAACAGCAGATATTTCTAATTTTGAAAATTATGAGATAGAGGATAGAGAAGAAGATTTACAAGAACGTCCTCCAGTAGTAACAATCATGGGACATGTTGACCATGGTAAAACTACATTATTGGATTACATTAGAAATAGTAATGTAGTAAGTGGAGAAGCAGGAGGAATTACTCAAGCAATCGGTGCTTATTCAGTAACTTGTAATGGAAAAGTTATTACATTTATTGATACTCCAGGACATGCTGCATTTACGGAAATGCGTGCAAGAGGTGCTCAAATTACAGATATTGTAATTATCATTGTAGCTGCTGATGATGGAATCATGCCTCAAACAAGAGAAGCAATTGACCATGCAAAAGCTGCAGGAGTACCAATTATTGTCGCAATTAATAAAATTGATAAACCAGAAGCTAATGTCGAAAGAGTAATGTCAGGACTTGTTGAAAATGGTCTAACCCCAGAAGAATGGGGAGGAGATATTATTGTCAATCAAATCTCTGCCGCAACGGGAGAAGGAGTAGAAAGCTTATTAGAAAACATTTTATTAGTTGCTGAAATGCAAGAATATAAAGCAAATCCATCTCGTTACGCATCAGGTGCTGTAGTAGAATCTAGAAAAGATTCCAAAGTAGGTTCTATTGCAACCTTACTAATTCAAAATGGTACACTTCGACTAGGAGATCCAATTGTAATTGGAAACTTTGCAGGAAAAGTTAGAACCTTAAAAAATGATAAAGGACAAAATATAGTAGAAGCTGGACCATCTACTCCAGTAGAAGTAACTGGTATTTCAGAAGTACCAAGTGCTGGAGATAAATTTATGGCTTTTGAATCAGAAAAACAAGCCAAAGAAATCGCAGCAGAAAGAGCTCTTCGTTCAAGAGAACAAGATACCAATTTTAGTGGTATGACATTAGAAGATTTATTTGGAAAGATTAAAGAAGGGCAAAAAGAAATCAAGGTTGTTTTAAAAGCCGATGTCAACGGCTCATTAGAAGCAGTGAAAAATGCTCTTGAAAAGATTGATGTAGAAGGTGTCAAAGTATCTGTAATCCGTGGAGGAGTAGGAGCAATCACAGAAAGTGATGTTGTTCTAGCAAGTGCATCAGATGCTATCATTATTGGATTCAATGTTCGTGCTTCAAATACTACAGTAGATACAGCTAAACAATATGGAATAGAAATCAAAACATATGATATTATCTATAAAGTTGTAGAAGACATGGAAAGAGCTATGAAAGGTATGTTAGATCCAGAATTTGAAGAAAAAGTAATTGGAACAGCAGAAATTAGACAACTATTTAAATTCTCAAAAGTAGGACTAATTGCAGGTTGTCATGTAACAAGTGGAGTAATCAAACATAATGCTAAAGCTCGTATTATCCGTGATGATATTATCGTATATAATGGAGCAGTTAACACTCTACAACATGAAAAAGATCAAGTAAAAGAAGTTAAAAAAGATATGGACTGTGGTATTACTTTAGAAAACTGTCAAGATTATAAAGAAGGAGATATAATCGAAGTCTACGAATTAGTAGAGATTGAAAGATAATATGGCAAGTATTAAAATAGAACGTCTAAATCATGCTTTTCAAGAAGAAATTAGTATGATTATAATGCGTGAAGTGAAAAATCAAGAATTAAAAATGGTAACCATTACTGGAGTAGAAACAGCAAATGATTTAAGTTATGCAAAAGTATTTTACACAATCTTAGATAATGATAAACAACCAGTAATTGATGAAGCATTAAAAAAAGCTTCACCATTTATTCGAAAAAAACTTGCAGAACGAGTAGAAGTAAGACACACACCAGAGTTAAAATTTCTTTATGATACTTCAATTGCTTATGGAGAACATATCGATAAAATTATGGAAGAAATCAATAATAAAGAAAGTAGGTAAGAAAGCAATATCTTTCCTATTTTTTTAATTTTATGATAAAATGAAGTTAAATAAAATAGGAAGTGAAAACATGTGTAATAGTGAAACATTACCAGGAATATTTAGTATTGTAAAAAGAGCAATGTTACTAATACAAATTATAGTACCAATACTATTAATTGTATTTGCATCTATTTCCTTCATGAAATTAATAAAAAATCCAGAAGAAAAGAATGGTTCAAAAAAAATAATAAATCAGTTTATTGCTGCCATAATTGTCTTCTTTATTCCATTACTTGTAAATGTAGTAATGAATTTAGCTGGAGATAATAACGAGATAAGTAGTTGTTGGAAACATGCGAATGATAAGATGGAAAGTAATCCAAGTTATCAGAAAACGGGAGATAAGGAAAGAAAATCAATTACTTATAGTGCAACCGATTATGAAAAGGGAAAAGCAAGTAACTATTTAGATTTTAGTTGTACAAGTAGTATTGTAAAATCACAATTTTCTTGTGATACTTTAAAGATAGTAGAGAAACATTTAAATGACTTTGATGCGACAAATTTTAATAGTATTATTAATAATAAATATGGAGGAGACTTTGAGCAATACGCAAAAAGTCTTGGAGGAATATTTGGAGAGTATTATGGTAAGAAAATGCCAAATGAGACAGAAGCGGATTTTCAACGAGCGGCTGAATATGTTTTAGGTTGGATGTATATGTATGGTTGGGAGTATATGAGTCATCAAAATAGACATGTAAAGTGTAAAGGAACAGATTGTTTTTATGCAAATGGTGGATTTGTAGGAAAATATGTTACGGATCCTGGAGTTAGCCATTATGAACTTAATGTAGGAACTGACTTTGATCATGTCATTTCAGGAAAAAACGGAGGATCAGGTAGGATGGCATCAGAATGCGGTGATATTGAAGTATTTACTTATAATAAACTCGGAATTGAAATGAAGGGATGGAAACTAGCAAACTTTACAGGACTTAATGATTTAAAAGTTGGAGATGCGTTTGGAATGTGGAGTTCTAGTGGAGATCAAGAACATATTGTTATTGTTGGAGAAGTTTACTCTGATCGTGTTGTATTTTATGATACTGGTTCTGTTTATCCTCTTACAAGAAATTACAAGAGAACTATATATAAATCAAACTCAGGTTCTATAGAAGAGGATAAAAAATCTTTAAAGACAGAATTTCATTATTATGATTCCTATGGAATAAGAAGACACCACAATTTTACAGAATCATAAAGAAAAGTATAGAAGGAAGTGAAAATATGTGTACTAATCAGTCATTACAAGGAATATTTAGTATTGTAAAAAGAGTAATGTTGCTAATACAAATTATAGTACCGATACTATTAATTGTTTTTGCATCTATTTCTTTCATGAAATTAGTAAAGAATCCAGAAGAAAGGAATGGTACTAAAAGAATTATTAATCAGTTTATTGCTGCTGTAATTGTTTTCTTTATTCCAATACTTGTAAATGTAGTAATGAATTTAGCTGGAGATAATAACGAGATAAGTAGTTGTTGGATGAGTGCAAGTGATAAAAATATAATAAATACTACTTATAATTCATCTGGAGAAAAAGAAAGAAAAAAAATAATTTATGATGCAGTAGAATATGAAAAAGGAGAAAGTGGCCATTGGGAAATCGATAATAATAAATACATATATCATTATCTTGATGGAACAGCAAAAAAATGGACAGAATCTGAATATGTAGCATGGAATAAGTTAATAGAACAAAATGTAAAAGCAATGGATCCAACAGCATATACAATAACTTATAAAAAGGGTAAAAAAACAATTAATTATTTAGGAATATCACACACTTACAGATGCTCTGATGATACAGCAAACCAAAAAGCAATAGCAAATGGTGTTTCACCATATGCTATAACAGTAGACTTAGATAATAATCGTCAATCTATATTTGAAAATCATAATGAAGTATGGGAACCAATAAAAAATTTAAAAGTAAATATTGGAAAAACATGGAAAGAATATGGTAAACCAAATTCTAATCCAAAAATATATGCCAAAGACTCTTTGACACCAACAGGATTATTTTATACAGATGGCTGTAATTTAAAAACTTGGGGTGAGGGTCAACCATATTGGGTTGCGTTTGGAGTATATCCTAGAGATAGAGATTTCAACGAGGATTACTTTCATACAACGTTAGATAAAGTCTCAGTTGGAAGAGATTGGACACTAGGATGTATTTCTTTAAAAATAGAAGATGCAAAATGGATTTATTATAACTGTGGTAGAGGTACCCCTGTATTAATTTGGTAAGTTATAATAAATAATTCATGGAAGAACTTATATTAATTTTAAATGGTAGCTTATAGATAATAATAATCAAAGGAAGTGAAAACATGTGTAGTAGTGAAACATTACCAGGAATATTAAGTATAGTAAAAAGAATAATGATACTAATCCAAATTGTAGTACCAATACTATTAATTGTTTTTGCATCCATCTCTCTAATCAAATTATTAAAAAATCCTGAAGAAAAAAATGGTATTAAGAAAATTATTAATCAGTTTATTGCTGCTGTAATTATTTTCTTTATACCATTACTTGTAAATGTAGTAATGATTCTAGCTGGAGATAGTAACGAGATAAGTAGTTGCTGGAATAATGCCTCAGAAAAAATAATATTAAGTACTACTTATAGTCCAATAGAAGAAAAGGAAAAAAAGAAATTTATTCCTAATGCAAAAGACTATGAAGCAGGTAGAGGAGAATTAGATTTCTCCTGTACTAGTAATACTGTGAAAGCTCAGTTTTCTTGTGAAACATTAAAAATAGTAGAAAAACATTTATATGATCTAAATGCTGATAACTTTCACTCAGTAATTAATTCAGTTGGAGGGTTTGAAAACTATGCTAAAAGTGTAGGAGGAATCTTTGGAGAATACTATGGTAAGAAGATGCCTAATGAAACAGTAGCTGATTTCCAAAAAGCATGTGAATACGTTCTAGGTTGGATGTATATGTATGGCTGGGACTATAAAAATGGTTTTGAAGCTTCAGAAGGTGAACATGTTAAATGGGGAGGCAGGGGTCATGATTATTCCAAAGATGCTTTTTATTATAATACGAAAGTAAAATGGAAAAGAAAATATGTACCAGATTCTGGAACTACTACAAATTTTGATAATGTTATTTCAACAAAAAATACAAATGGAGAAACGTATGCAATGGCTTCAGAATGCGGAGACTTAGCTGGCTTTGTATATAACAAATTAGGTTTAAATGTTAAATTCAAATCAAGTGATATTCAAAAAGTCAGTTTGAAAGATGTAAGGGTTGGAGATGAAATCCTTTTTGGGAATAAACGAGGTCAAGGACATAATGCTATTGTTGGAGAAGTTTATAGTGACCACATTGTTGTATATGATGGGGCAAGAATGGTTACTGAAGATAAAAACTACAAGAGAATAGTATATATTCCAACTAATTCAAATACAGAAACCGACCTAGCGGCAATAAGACAGTATGTAACATGGTGTGATGAATGGTGGATACGAAGACATCATGATTTTAAAGAATCATAATAGAATATCATAGAAAAAAGTGAAAATATGTATAGTAAAAAGAATAATATTACTAATTCAAATTATAGTACCAATTCCGGAAAAAAAGTTGTAATTGGCGAAGGATATAGTATAACGTTGTAATTTATGATGCAGGAATCCACTACTCATCAAATCAAAACTATAAGGACGCAGCTATAAAAAAGTATTTGGTTATTCAAATTGGAGCATACGTAGATGGTATGTTTTTGTAGAAAGTTAGCATTTATAGAGAAATAAAATCTTTTCTATTTTTTCATTTCATGATAAAATAATCAATATAGAATAAGAGGTGGTATTATTATGACAAGAAAGAAAAAAAAAGAAGATTATAATGATTGTTGGATGTATATTTTATTACTAACAACCCTAGTCATCCTACTAGAATCATTAAAAACATACACATTCCAAGTAGCAGGAGTACATTTAACATATGCAGTATTCCTTCTCCCATTAATCTATTTACTAGCAAATTATATTACAAAAAAATATGATTATAAAAAGACAGTAGCTGCAATTGCAATATCAGGAGTATTATTTGTAAGTTTTGTTGCTGTAATATCTTTTGCCTTAGGAGAAAGATTAATTCTTACTAGCTTAACAGGAGAATTCTGTGGATATGTCATTAGCCAATTTGTAAACTTAACGATATATATGTTTCTTTTAAACAATACAAAGTCTCCATTCATATTAATACTACTAACATATCTATTCTCATTAATTGTTTACTATATGTTTTATACACTGATTTATTTAAATATGATTACACTAGATACATATTGGAAAGGTTATTTCATAACATTAGGAATTCAAACAATATTATGTATCCCAATTTCCTATATTGATAAAAAAATAGCAAGAGGGAAAGAAAAGCTAATAGACTAAAACTATTAGCTTTTATTTTGCAATTTAAAAAAAATATGATACAATAAGGTTTCTGGTAGGAAAGGAGAAGAAAATGAAAGCAAATCATAATAGAAAAAATAAAATTTATAGACTAAATAATGGTACAATTCAAGTATTTAGTTTTGAACCATTTCAAAGTAGAATTGTTAATTTTCGTCTACAAGAAATGAAAAAAATAAAAGAAGACGACCAAGTAATAAAAAAAGCTGGTCCATTAACTTGGTTTTCATCAAAAAAGAATGTAATATTTGAATGCGAAGCTTATGTCTTAAAAAGAAATCCAGCAAAAAGTTTTGAAGAAAAAGAAGACAACTATGCATTAGTAAGAGGATACATCGATGGTATTTATACAAATGCATCAGTTCATATTAGAGAACGTGACGATAAAGAAGGAGAATCTATCATTATATTAAATCCAAAACATGATGTTCCAGGAAAACGAATTCAAATAACTCCTGATTTATATTTAGAATATTTACTAGAAAATGAACGTTTTGAAGAAGAAGCACTTCAAACAGAAGACTTAACAAAAGAAAAAAAATTATTTATAATTTCAGAACAACCAATCATGGAATGTAGTGAAAATTCACTTAAGAATCTTATCAATAGTGGTTTAGTAAAAGGAGATTTAGATGAAAAATTAGAACTATTAGAAGGTTCTACAAAAGTATATGAAAAGTTAAAACATTCCAAAAAATAAGAAACCAAATAAGGTTTCTTTTTATAATACAAAAATAGATAATAAAACCAAAACAGTATTATGAAACATATGAAGAGAAAGAGAAGTAAAAATAGTATCAGTCTCATAATAAGCTAGGGCAAATGCACCACCTAAAGCTCCATAAGGAATGATATATAAATAATCTACAAATTGAGTAGCATTACCAATTACGTGACCACCACCAAATAGTAGAAAGGAAAGAAATGCAAAAAGCCATTTATTAGAAAAAACATCTTTTAAAGTCTTACGAAAAGCAATTTCTTCATTAAAAGGAGCAAGAATACCAGCATCAATAAGCATTAACCAAGGAAGAGCATCTAACATATCCTGAACAATCTTTTCATTTCCAGCTCCTCCAGCTTTAAAGAAGTAAGTAATCATAACATTAGATACCATCATAATGAATAAGCCAACCATCCACCAACGAACACCAATATCCATATTTTCCATAAAGTGTTTTGTAAACTTTTTAAATTCCTTTTTGACATCTTTCCAATAAATAAATAGAAAAATAAAAAATAAGATAGCACTAGAAAAAGTAGATAATAATACTTGTATTGTTTTACTAGCTGTATGAGGTTGAATATGGAATAGTCGGATAGGAATATATTGAAAATAAGCACTAAACCAAAACAGAAGAAAAACGATAACACTTCGTATTATTACATATAATTTAGGATACTTTTTTATCATTTGATTTATCATATTATCACCATTCTAAAGATATCATAAAAATAAAAATATGAAAAGAAAAATATGTTATAATTACTTTATTAAGATGAATAAAAGGAGTAAAAAATGGAAATAATGAATCAATGTAATGAACCATCATTAATCATAATCATTCATATTATCAAAAAAATACTATTCTATATTCAAATGTTAGTACCTATTTTACTAATTATATGGGGAAGTATTGGATTTATAAAATTAGTAAAAAGTCCAGAAGAAAAAAATGGTACAAAGAAAATAATTAATAAATTTCTAGCAGCAGTAGTAGTTTTTATGATACCAGTAATTGTAAATGCAACAATGTATCTAGTAGGAGAAAAAACAAAAATAAGTAACTGCTGGAATAGTGCAGAAAGCAAAATTATGATGCCTACTTATATTCCTACAAAAAAAGAAAAAGAGAAAAAGAAGATTATTAAAAATCCAGATTCTTATGAAATAGGAACAGCTAGTACTGGACTAGAAACAGCAAAATTAGCATTACGAGTTGTTCCCACAGCAACACCAGAAAAATCCCTGCACACACCAAAATCAAATGAAGAAAATGGAGCTTGGTGTAAGACAAAAGATGAGAGATTATATAACTATTTTAAAATTATGGATGAAACAATTGGAAAATATCCATCTCATGATAATAATAATCATAGCAGAAAACAAGGAATAAACAACAATAACGCTTATGCTTCATGTGCCCAAGCAGTAGCAGGAATTGTTAGAGCAACCGTAGATCCAGACTTTGAATCTGGAAGTCCAGATTTAGAATTAGATTATTTAAAACAAAATGAAGAAAAATGGAATCTAGTCGCAAGATTAAAAGCAGGGGAACGTTATGATTCCATATGTCAGCCAGGAGATGTTATTTTTTTAGAGAAATTTTCAAACCACGTAATGATATATATAGGAAATGAATTGGTAAGAGAAAAATTTCCAAATTCTAATGGAGATATGTATGAAGCCTCTTATAGTGAAGACCGATACCCAACCATTACCCATCATGAAATTGTCTATGGAACATACGCCAGAATATATCGTGCAACAGGAGAAGGAAAATTTTACTATCCATTCATTGATATCGAAAAAACATTAAGTAATCCGGTTGATTTAAACAAACAAATGTGTTAAAAAGCTTGCAATATCAGAGAATTAATTGTATAATACTATTGATTCCTGTGGATTAGGAAAATATTACCATTACCCGGAAGGGAGATTTTCCGACTCTCTACTTAGTAATGGTGGACGAAGAGAAAGGAAGTGTAAAACGTGGCTTTAACAAAAGAACAAAAAGCAAAAATCGTAAAAGAATTTGCTAAGAATGAAAAAGATACTGGTTCTGCAGAAGTTCAAATAGCTATTTTAACTCAAGAAATCAATGAGTTAACAGAACATTTAAAAGTACATATTCATGACTATCATTCACGTAGAGGTCTTCTTAAAAAAGTTGGTCAACGTAGAAGTATGTTAAAATACTTAGCAAAGAAAGATATCCAAAGCTATCGCGAGGTTATCAAAAAATTAGGATTAAGAAAGTAGACACATTTTTTCGTGTCTATTTTTTTTAGAAGTGTGAGGTAAAAAAATGAAAAGTAAAAAGAAAGTATTTGAATTAGATTTCCATGGAAGAAAAATTATAGTAGAACATGGAGAAATGGCAAAACAAGCAAATGGTGCTGTATTAGTAAGATATAATGATACAGTTGTTCTTACTGCTGCAGTAGTATCTAAAACTGCAAACTTATTATCAGATTTCTTCCCATTAACAGTTAATTATCAAGAAAAATTGTATTCAGTAGGTAAAATACCAGGAGGATTTATCAAAAGAGAAGGACGTCCAAGTGAAGCTGCAACTCTAGCTGCTCGTATGATTGATCGTCCAATGAGACCACTATTCCCAGAAGGATTTAAAAATGAAGTACAAGTTATTTCTACAGTATTATCAGTGGACCAAGATTGTTCTCCAGAACTAACAGCAATGCTAGCATCATCTCTTGCTGTATCCATTTCAAAGATTCCATTTAATGGACCAATTGCTGGAGTAAAAGTAGGTAGAGTAAATGGTAAATTTATCATTAACCCAACTCCAGAAGAACTAGAAGAATCAGAATTAGAATTAACAGTAGCTGGTACAAAAGATGCTATTAATATGGTAGAGTCAAGTGCAAAACAAGTATCAGAAGAAGTGATGTTAGAAGCACTAATGTTTGGTCATAAAGCAGTAAAAGAATTAATTAAATTTGAAGAGAAAATTATAAAAGAAATTGGGGAAGAGAAAATGGAATATGAAACATTAACTCCAGAACCAGAACTTGTAGAAAGAATTGAAAAGTTAGTTACAAAGAAAATGGATAAAGCTCTTCGTATCAAAGACAAATTAAAAAAATATGCAGCAATTGATGAAATAAAAGAAGAAATGGAAGAACTATTTACAAAAGAAAATGAAGATACTATGAAAGAACAAGAACTAAAAGAGTTACTTGTAAAAGTTCAGATGGTAGTATCTGATATTGAATATCGCTTGTTTAGAGGTATTGTTGTAAAAGAAAAATTACGTGCAGATGGACGTAAAATGGATGAAATTAGACCATTATCAACAGATATTGATATTCTACCAAGAACTCATGGCTCAGCATTATTTACTCGTGGAGAAACACAAGCATTATCTATCACAACACTAGGAGCTTTAAATGAACATCAAATTATTGATGGACTTTCTATGGAAGATCAAAAAAGATTTATGTTACATTATAACTTCCCACAATTCTCAGTAGGAGAGACAGGAAGATATGGAGCACCAGGTAGACGTGAAATAGGACATGGTGCATTAGGTGAAAAAGCACTAGCTCAAGTGATACCAACAGAAGAAGAATTCCCATATACCATAAGAGTAGTATCTGAAATATTAGAATCAAATGGATCATCTTCTCAAGCAAGTATTTGTGCAGGATGTATGTCTCTAATGGCCGCAGGAGTTCCAATTAAAGCTCCAATTGCTGGTATCGCTATGGGATTAATTACAGATGGTGATGATTATACCATCCTAACAGATATTCAAGGAATGGAAGATCACCTAGGAGATATGGACTTTAAAGTAGCAGGTAGTGAAGAAGGAATTACTGCCCTTCAAATGGATATTAAGATTAGTGGTATAACAGAAAATATCTTAAAAGAAGCACTAGCTCAAGCTAAAAAAGCTCGTCTAGAAATATTAAAAGTCATTAAAAAACAAATTAAAGAACCACGTAAAGAAGTATCAAAATATGCTCCTAAGATGGAAACATTCATGATTAATCCATTAAAGATAAAAGATGTTATTGGTAAAGGTGGAGAAATGATTACAAAGATCATTTGTGAAGCATCAAATGTAACAGAAGTTACTAATGTAAATGCAGTAAAAGTAGAATTAGAAGATGATGGAAGAGTTATTATCTATCATAGTGATCAAGAAATTATTGATAAAACAAGAAAAATGATAGAAGAAGTCGTAAGAGAAATAGAAGTAGGAAAAATCTATGAAGCAAAAGTAGTAAAAGTAGAAGACTTTGGATGCTTTGTAGAACTATGGCCTGGAGCAGAAGGAATGGTACATGTATCACAACTTGCTCATGAAAGAGTTGCAAAAGCAAGTGATGTAGTAAGTGTAGGAGATGAAATCATCGTAAAAGCCCTAGGACCAGATAAAAGAGGCAGACAAAACTTTTCAAGACGTGATGCACTACCAAAACCTAAGAAAAAAGAACCAAAAAAAGTAGAAGAAACGAAAGAAGAAGCATAATCTTCTTTTTTTCTTGAAAAATAAGAAATTTATGATATAATATGGGCATACGGAGGGTGAGTGGAATGAGTGATTTAATAAGAAGTATCATAAAATGGATAATAGTAGTACTAATTATAATCTTTATAATTTTCCTATTAGCAAAACTAGCAGACAATGAAACAAAATCAAAATCAAATATAAATACAAATACAGGAATTAAGACAATAAAGAGTAGTCAAGCAACAAATACAACCAATACAAATAATAACAATAATAATACAGAGAATACAAATACAACAACGGATACCAATACAAATACAAGTAACACAACAGTTGTAGATTCTCCTGATACCGCAACAACGCCAGGTATCAGTATCCTTTTAGGAACAATCATATTAGGAGGAAGTACATACTATATCTATAAAAATAAAAAATTATTAAATAATTAAAAAGGATTCATGAAAGAATTCTTTTTTTCATATAGTAATATAGGTGATAACTTGAATAAATTAAAAATAAATATTATAGGATTGTTCCTAATAGGAATCTGTTTTTATACAACAGAATATACTCTTCAAAGAATGAAAGAAAAAGACCCCATCATGATAGAAATAAAAGAAAAAAGTAAAGAGTATGAAGAAAAATATCATAATGCCCAAGTAAATGGAAATGATATTACATCCGGAAAAAAAGGAAAAGAAGTAGATTATAATACTTCTTATTCCAAAATGAAACAATATGGAGCTTTTAATGAATCATTAATTACTACAAAAGAAGTATTACCAATAATTTCTATTGAGAAAAACTATGATAAATACTTAGTAAGTGGTAATCAAAAAGAAAAAAAAGTCTCCCTAGTTTTTCCAATTAAACAAGACGAAGAAATAGAATCAATCATAACTGTATTAAATAAAAAAGAAGTACCAGGAACATTCTTTATAGATGGAACCATATTAGAAAAGTATACAAATGTAATTAGAAAAAATAAACAACATGAATTTGAAATATTAAGTTATCAAGACTCTTATCAAACATCATTTTTCACAACCGCAATAGCATACCTAGAAATGGTTACCAAAAAAGAAGCAAATTATTGTTATACAGAAAAAGATAATCAAGAATTATTAGATATCTGTAAAAAGAGAAGACTTCATACCATTAAAGCAAATGAACTGATAAAAAAAGAACTCTATCGAACCATTAAAAATAATCTAGATAGTACAAAGTTCTATTCCATTGAATCAAACTCTTATAATTTAAAAGAATTATCCACAACGATTGATTACATAGAAGAAAAAGGCTATCAAATTACAAAATTAGAAGAATTACTTTCAGAATAATGAAAACAAAAAAAGATTATGATATAATAGAGCACAAATAAATGGAGAAATCATATGAAAAAAATAAAAATTACTTGGTTATTATTAATGATATTATTAATTGATAATCCATCATGTTTGGCTCTTACTAAAAGTGAATTAACAGTTTTAAATTTAAATCCTATCGCAACCGTAGAAAAGCCAGAAGGTTATACGAGTGTACAAGGTGGAACCACAACGGATAAATATGTAATAACATTATTCATTAATCAAAATGAAAATTCAGATGGAAAATGTGCTATTATGGCACTCAATAAAAAGAATTATAAAAAAGTGAGACTTCTAAAAAATCCCATTAGAGAATATAATTTTGGTCATGCCAATGATGCTACTTATAATTCCCTAACCAATGAATTAGTCATATTAAGTGGAAAAAAGTTAAACTTTTTAGATTTAACAGATGATAAATTCACTCTAACAAGAACAGTAAATTTAGAAAAATACTATCATGCAGTTGGTTATGATGAAGAAAATGATCAATATGTTCTCGCAAGAGGAATTGATGGAGGAACATTCTTTGAAATCAGAAATAATGAATTTGAAATCATTAGAACGTTTATTTTAAAAACAAATTTAACCAAACAATCTCTAACGGTTTATAAAGGTAATATTTATTATGTTTGCTATGAAGCAGGTAGACTAACCAAATATCAAAGTGTCTATGATGGACTATTAAAAAGAAAAGAAAACTTAATTTATGTTTATAATTTAAAAGGAGAAAAACAAACCATTTATTATATTCCATATTCTTATAAAGAAGTAATCTTTGGAGAAATAGAAAATATATCCTTTAATCATGATAAAATGTTAATACAATTTAATCATGCTCAAAAAGCTGGATATTTTACTGCTGAATATCCAAAAGAAGTAGAAACAAAAGTAAAATTAAACTTAAAAGAAGAAGATAATATAGAATACACTCTATATCAAGATGAGAAAGAAGTATTAAAAATAAAAACAAAAAATAATGAATTAGAATTTAACTTACATTATACAGAAGAAGGAACTTATCAGTATACAATACAACAAAAAAAGAAAGAAGTACAAAAAGAAGAAACAGAAATGGTTTTCGAGGAAGAAGAGCTTGAAAAAATAAAAAAACCATTAGAAGTAACGGTTTATTATGATCCAGTAGTCAATCGCTTAAGAGCAACTACGAACTCAAAAGATTTACAATGGAATAAAGAATATTTCTATTCCAAAACAGAATTAAAGAAACTACAAGAATCAGAAAAGGAGACACTTCCAGATACAGGCATCTCCTAACAATCAATACAAATAGATATTTGATGTTTACTATTTCCTCTATATTCATTTTCTAAAAAGTCATCTTCACTATCATAAGTAAATACAGAAAGTTTAATATTAGATGCATCCCTACAATAAGCACCACATTGTAATTTAAAAGAAGTAAATAAACTACTATCGGTATATTCATCATTCTCAATATGAGAATAAAAACTCTTTCCATGATTCGCATAATCATCATATAAATAAGCCATAAACTGTTCCCAATGATCCATTGTATTACTAGGAGTCAAGATGTTATAAGATATTTCTTCTCCATTTACAGTATAAGTAATATGAAATCCAATCTTAATTGGATTTTTTTGTTGATATTTCATATATTCTTCATAAAAACTATTACTAAAATCACTATTTAAATTAACAGTATCTAAATTAGATGGATATACTTGTAAAAACAAAATATCATCCATTGAATTAAAATTACCCTTAATTTCATTTACTTTCGTAAGAGTATTACCCTTCAACTCATAAAAAGAAATAGGAGTATCATTCATATCTTGATAAGTAGGACTTACTTCTTCTTCCTTAATCTCTTTTTCCTTTTTAACACCTTTATTACTTTCAACTTTCCCACATCCACTAACGAATAATACAATTATAATAAAAAAGAATATTTTATTTTTCATAGAATCACCAAACTAAGTATATCATAAATATCAAAAAATTGTTGATACTTTACAGTCCTAGTAAATAATAGAATTGTAAACAACAATATTCTATGTTAAAATCAAACTATAAAATAGAGGAGGAAAATATATGAAAAGAAATAGAAGAGGATGGTACTATTTATTATTTGCAGTATCCATTCTAGGAATAACTCTAGGATATGCATATCTTAATACAGAATTACAAATCAATGGAACAACGAATGTTTCGTCTGCTAGTTGGAATGTATATTGGAATAATGTTCAATTAGGTACAAACAATGTCACAACCGTTACAACTCCAGCAACCATCTCTACAGGTAAGACAGAAGTATCTTTTAATGTAGATTTCAAAGAACCAGGAGATACCTATGAATTTACTGTAGATGCTGTAAATGATGGTACAATAGATGCGATGATAAGTACTTTTTCTAAAGGAGTATATGCAGCAAATGGTACAACAGAAAAGACATTACCAGACTACTTAGAATATACGGTTACCTATAGTGATGGAGTAGCAATTGCCAACAAACAATTATTAGAATCAGGTAAAACAGAAACTTATAAAGTAAGAGTTCACTACAAAGAAGATATCACTGCAACACAATTACCATCCACAGACGACAACTACATGTTCAAGTTCAGTGTAACCTATGCACAAGGAGACGATACCGCAGTGGATAAACCATCACCATATGTTTATACAGTAAACAAATATGATGAAAGTGTAACAACACCAAAATGGAATGCAGTATGGTTAAATCAAGCAATTCATGAAAGTATCACACAATATCAAACACCAAGTGAAGCATTAGCTGCCATCAAAACTGCTTCTTCTAAAGATTTACCATTCTACCTAAAACACAAAATAGAAAACGATGTCGTAACAGAATCTTATGTAGAGTTTGTAGTAACACCAGAAATGGCCGCGGCAAACACAGAAATGACTGCCGGAACTTATACATTAAGAGGAGGAATTAATGAATCACCATTAACGGATAAACCAATATATATACAAAATGCTAAAACAATCTATGATGCTTTTGGAACAAAATGTTCTACTAACCCATATACAACTACTATAGACTCTTCTTACTTCCTTTGTAGTGTTTCCGGTTTGAATGCTTTTGCGAGTGCGACTGGCGATGTGGGCTCTTACAGTTCCAGCGGCAGCTGCAACGTGTACAACACCGGTAGCTCTTACTGCCTTTTGTAGTAGTGTCTGTCCCCAGTACATCTCAAAGTCTCTCCATCCATCATTTTTGATAAAAAATGATGTGTGTCGAGGGCTCTGCCCGAGCTTGTGGCGAACTTTTCATTCGAAGTGTAGCCACAGGAAAAAGATAGTATAAAAGATGAAAAAATATAAAAGAAAAATTTTTTGGAGGAGTACATATGAGAAGTAATAAAAAGAAAAATAGTATCATTCTATTAGTATTACTATTATTAGGAATCAGCTTAGGATATTCTTTATTATCCAGTAACTTAAATATTAGTGGTACAACAGGACTAAGTAATAATACTTGGAATATTCATTGGAGTAATTTATCTGTTACAAATGGAAGTGTTACAGGTACACAGGTAACGACTCCTGCAACCATTAAAACAGGAGATACAGAAGTAGAGTATTCTATAACACTATCTACTCCAGGAGACTTCTATGAGTTTACAGTAGATGCGGTAAATGAAGGAAGTATTGATGCGATGATTGAATCCTTCTCCAATAAAACATATGAAACTAATGGAACTACCGAAAAAACACTACCAACATATCTAAACTATTCAGTAACTTATAGTGATGGAATAGCTCTAGCACCAAAACAAAAACTAGCTGCAAATACAACCGAAAAAGTAAAGGTGCGAGTAGAATTTAAAAAAGATATAGAAGCATCTCAGTTACCAACTGAAACAGATAGCATAGTCTTTAAATTTAATGTTACATATGTACAAGCAGATAATACAGCAGTTGCTAAACCATCACCATATGTTTATACTGTTAATAGATATAATTCAAGTGTAACTGGAAAAAATTCAGTATTGTTAAATCAAGTAATTCCAACAAATATTACCCAGTATAATACACCAAGTGAAGCCTTAACCGCCATCTCAACAGAATCTGGTAAAAATGCACCATTCTATCTAAAACATAAACTTGAAAATGGAATTGTTACCGAATCTTCTTTAGAATTTGTGGTAACTCCAGAGATGGCAGCAGCAAACACAGGAATGGTTTCAGGTACTTATACATTAATAGGAGAAAAAACTACGGATAAAGCTTCAGATTATATTAGTCCATATTATGATATTAATAAAGAAATAATAAAAACTGCATTTGGATATTCTAACAATCCATCCCGTTGTACTGGTTCCGGTACCGGACATTCTTCCGATTTCACTTGTAGTGTTACCGGTTTGGTCGTTGGCCCGTTTGCAAATGGCGGTGTGGTCGTCAATAGTGAGACATGCATTTGTAGCGTAAACAGCGATGGTAGCTCTTACTGCTTTTGGTAATAGAGGTCCATCCCCAGACTATCTTATGATCTCATAATCCATTATTTTTGATAAAAAATGATATGCTATGATAATAGAAATAATATGGCGTAAGTTTTATGAACTTATGCTTTTATTTTGATTAGTATTTGCTGAAACTCTTCTTTTATTGTATAATGATGAATAGGGTGAAAGATATGTATTTAAAAGGAATTGTAACGAGTGGTTTTAAATCATTTGCGGATAAATTAGAATTAAAATTAGATGATAAGATTACTTGTATAGTAGGACCAAATGGTTCAGGAAAAAGTAATGTAGTAGATGCAGTACGTTGGGTATTAGGAGAACAATCTGTAAAATCTTTACGTGGAGATGGTTCCATGTCAGATATTATATTCTCAGGTAGTAAATCAAGAAGCCCTCTAAATGTCGCAAGTGTAGAATTAATCTTTGATAATAGTGATCACTATGTAAATATTCCTTATACGGAAATATCAATCAAAAGAAGAGTCTATCGTAGTGGAGAAAATGAATACTACTTAAATAATGAAAAATGTAGATTAAAAGACATTAATAACTTACTTATGGATACTGGTATGGGAAAAGAATCTTTTAATGTAATCTCTCAAGGAGAAGTAGATAAAATTCTAAGTAATTCTTCAAACGATAGAAGAGTAATCTTTGAAGAAGCATCCGGTATTCTAAAATATAAAAAAAGAAAAGAAGAAGCACTACGTAAACTAGATAGAACTCATAATAATATTGATAGAGTAAATGATATTATTACAGAGTTAGAATTACAAGTAGGACCATTAAAAGAACAAAGTAAAAAAGCAGAGGAATACTTAGAAAATAAAAAAGGCTTAGACACTTATGAAGTAGCATTACTAGCTTATGATATTGAAAATATTCATAATACTTTAGAAAATACCAAAACCAAAAAAGAAAAAGTAGATGATGAAATCGTAAAACTCTCGAATGATACAAACTTAAAAGATGCGAAATATGTAGAAGAAAATAATAAATTAGAAAAATTAGAAAAAGAAAGAAATAACTTAAATAGAGAATTATTAACAGTTACAGAAGAAAAAGAAAAAATAGATGGAGAAAGAAATCTATTAAAAGAAAGAAGTAAAACAACAAAAGAAGAAAATGAAATAAAAGAAGAAATTAGAAGTTTAATTGAAAGAAGAGAAAAAACATCAGGAGATATTACGATTTTAGAAGAAGATTTAAAAGATATTATGAAAAGTCTCACAGAAAAAGATAGTGAGACGATTGGAGTTGAAAGAGAACTTCAAAATGAAAAATTAAAAAAGAATATGTTAAATAATGATTATAATTCTCATAGTCAGGAATATATCTCTACCATTCATAAAATGAATAATTTAAAAACTGAAATGGAACAAAATGGAGATATGCCAAATAGTGTAAGAAAAGTACTACAATCCAATTCTCTAACAGGAATTCATGATACCATAGGAAATGTTTTAACGACTGAAGATGAATATGTAAAAGCATTAAATACAGCAATTGCTTCTAATAAGAATTTTATAATTACAAAAGATGAAGAATCTGCGAAAAGAGCAATTGCTTATTTAAAAGATAATCACTTGGGTAGAGCAACTTTCTTCCCAATGAATATTATTAAAGAAAGATATGTAGATCATGAGACTTTAAATATCTTAAAAAATAGTAATGATTTTTTAGGAGTAATGTCAGACTTAGTAACATATAATAAAGAATATACATCAATTATTAAGAATCAATTAGGAATAGTAGTAGTCGCTACAAATATTGATGCCGCAACGCGTCTATCTCACATGATAAAAGCAAAGTATAAGATTGTTACATTAGAAGGAGATGTCATCAATGTAGGGGGGTCCCTTACAGGAGGATCTTTATATAAAGGAAAAAGTACTATTATTTTAAAACAAGAATATAGGCATTTAGAAGAAAAAGCTAACTTACTAAAACAAGAACAAGAAGAAATCTCTAAAGAATTATTAGAAATCAATGAAAAGACAAATGAAATAGAAGAAAGATTATTCTTAATTAGTAAAGAAAAAGTAACTTTAAAAGAAAAGCAAGATACAAAAAATAAAGAAATAAAAGAAAAAAATGATTTATTATCTTCTATTATGAAAGAAGAAGAATCTCTTGAATCTATTCATAATCATTCTATTGATGAAAAAGAAAAAGAATTAATTCGAATGTATCATGAAAAAACAGCCTATAAAGAACAAATTGAAATAAGAATGAAATCTTTAGACAAAGAAATTAGTGATTTAAAAGATAGAATAGAAAGAGAACAAGCAGATGATAAAGTAAAATTATCTCATCTAAGAGAACTTGAAAAATCTTCTCGTGAATATGAAATATCTTTAAATCGTATGGATGTAAAATTAGATAATATGTTAGAAACTCTATCAACAGAGTATGAATTAACTTATGAAAGAGCAAAACAAGAATATGTATTAGATATTGAACCAGAAGAAGCAAGAGCAAAGGTAAATAATTATCGTGCTAATATCAAAAGAATTGGTATGGTAAATTTAGATGCCATTGAAGAATATGAAAAAGTAAATAGTCGTTATGAATTCTTATCAAATCAAAGAGAAGACTTACTTCATGCAGAAGATACTTTATTAGAAATTATGAGAGAAATGGATGACGTTATGAAGGAAGAATTTCAAATTACTTTTGACAAGATTCGAACAGAATTTCAAATAGTGTTTAAGGAGTTATTCAATGGAGGAAAAGCAGATTTGGAATTAACCAATCCTGATGATTTACTAACAACAGGAGTAGATATTAAAGCATCTCCTCCAGGAAAGAAACTAACAACAATTTCACTACTAAGTGGTGGAGAAAAAACGTTAACTGCAATCTCATTATTATTCGCAATATTAAATGTAAGAACAGTTCCATTCTGTCTATTTGATGAAGTAGAAGCGGCGCTTGATGAAGCAAACGTTGTACAGTTTGGTAAATATCTAAATCATTATAAAAATAAAACACAATTTTTAATTATTACGCATAAGAAAAAAACGATGGAGTATGCTAATACGTTATATGGAATTACTATGCAAGAGTCAGGTGTATCTAAACTAGTTAGTGTAAAATTAGAAAATCATTTAGAAACAATTTAAAAATGTAAATTTACATATTAGATAAATGTAAGTTTGCATTTTTTTATTATAAAAAAAGATACATGATACAATAAGCATAAGAGAAGGGAGAAAGAAAAATGAAAAACAATATATTTATTGGGATCTTAATTGCTTTAGTGATTGGATTGTCTTGCTATATAGGATATGACAAAGTAATTCTCGAAAAGGAAGCTAAAACGGTAGAAAATACTAATGATATGGAGAAAGAAATACCACAACCAGATAGTACATGGAAAGATATCGATATCAATGATGATAGAATAAAAGGAATCTATAATGCTATAAAAGATTTTTCTTACAAAGCTAGTCGAGGAGCGGGTATAAATGATTTTACGAATTATGAATTACTTAGTTTAGGAGTAGTGAATGGAGACTTTAAGAAAGAGGATCTGACAAATGAGAAAAAAGATCCGAGTAGTGGTATCATTTCTGCTACCTTAAAACTAGATGGAGTTTATAATGGTTTGGAGAAAGTTTTTAATCAAACGAAAAAGTTAAACTTTTCAACAATTGATGGTTTTTATTCTTCCCCAAAAGTTAATACTAGTTTAAGCAATAATTCATATTCCAAGATCATGAGTCCTTGTGGATTTACATTTAACCAATATAATAAAGAAAGCAATTCCATAGATATTTCCATTGTTGGAGTTTGTGATTCTGTAACTGGGCCAGCCCCTGAAATGGAAGAAACTAAGATTGTATCTGTACAAGAAAAAAATGATATTATAATACTAAAAGAAAAGGCAATATATATATCACCATTAGGAGGAACAGACACCGAAGCATACTATCAAGTCTATTATGATCCGCTTAAAACTAGATATCTAGATGCTATGAATTTCAATTTAGATACCATATCAAATGAAAAAATAAGTGTAGAAAAATATCTAGATAAAGCTACTACAATCACTTATACCTTCAAAAAGAATAATGATACAAATAAGTACTATTTTGTAAGTAGTACAATTGAATAAAGAAAAAGAGTCATTGCAGTCTTCTTTTTTGTGTATAAGGAAAGTGCTTTTTTTGGACACTTGACGAACGAACATATGTATTGTATATTGGATTTAGGAGGCTCGATATATGTATAATACTTATCGTTTTCGTATGTATCCAAATGATAGTGAGAAAGGCTTAATTCATAAAACATTTGGATGCTATCGATTTATTTATAATTATTTTTTAAATCAATGTAAAACAAGTGGTTATCATAAAGCATTTGATATGATAAAAGAGTTACCTTTTCTAGAAAAAGAATATCCATGGCTTAGGGAAGTAGACTCTTGTAGTTTAAGATGTGCTATTTTTAATTTAGAAGATGCTTATCGTAACTTCTTTTCTAAAAGAAGTAGTTATCCAACTTTTAAAAGTAAATGGAGTAGACAGACATATCGAACGAATTGCATCAGAAGTACATATAAAGGAAAAGAGTATCAAAGTATTAAGATTAATTTAAAAGAGAGAACAATTAAATTGCCGAAATTAAAAGAAATATCGATTCGTGGATATCGAAACTTAGAAATGATTAGTGGAAGAATAATAAATGCTACTGTTATTTATGAGACAACAGGAAAATATTATGTTAGTGTCCTAGTAGATGAAGTGAATGTAAAACGAGAAAAAGTAAAACCAAGAAATATTGTAGGAATAGATTTAGGAGTAAAAGACTTAGTAATTACATCTAGTGGAGAAAAATATAATAATCCAAAAAGTTTAATGAAATATGAGAAACGCTTAAAAAGATATCAAAGAAGTTTATCTAGAAAAATAAAGGGTAGTAAAAATTACCAAAAAATGAAAAGAAAATTATCAATCCTTCATAATAAAATAAAGAATGCAAGAAAATATAGTATTATTAATATTGTGAATAATATAGTAAAAGAATATGACATTATTATCTCAGAAAAGTTAAAAGTAAAAGAAATGAGTAAGAATCATCATTTATCAAAATCTATACATGATGCAAGCTTTCATAAAATATGTTCTATGCTCCAAGAAAAATGTGAAGAAAAAGGAAAATACTATTATCAAGTAGATACTTATTATCCCAGTAGTAAAACATGTTCTGTATGTGGAACAAAAACAAAACAAACAGAAAGTTTAGGAGTAAGAGAGTGGGAATGTGAAGTGTGTAGGACTCATCATGATAGAGATATAAATGCGAGTATAAATATATTATTTGAAGGATTAAAATATTGTTTTGATAAATAAAAAATAAGTAATTAAAAGTACGGTGGCGACCATCGGAATTTAAGCCTGTGGAGAAGGAAGGGTACTTCCTCTATGAAGCAGGAAACTTGGGAGGCAACGACCAAGGCGATTTAAAACTTGTTTTAAAATTTTTTGTTCTACGTTATAATAAAACTATGAAAAGAATAAGTACAATGATAATAAAAATTTTTTTATTCAGTTTATTTTCTATATATCAAGTTCAAGCATTAGAAATAAATATTGATTCCAATCATGCAATTCTTTATAATACGAAAGAAAATAAGATTGTTTATGAAAAAAAAAGTACAGAAAAAGTAAGTATTGCATCTCTTACGAAAATAACAACAGCCTTAGTAGCTTTAGAAAACATCAAAGATTTAGATGAAAAAGTCATTCTAACAAGAGAAGACTTTCAAGGTTTATATGAAGCAAATGCTGCAGTAGCAGGTTTTAAAGTAGGAGAGGAAGTTACTTATAGAGATTTATTATATGGATTATTACTTCCAAGTGGAGCAGATGCTGCTCAAGCTCTAGAAAGAACTGTTGCTGGTTCAAATGAAGAATTTATCAATTTAATGAATGAAAAAGCCAAAGAATTAAAATTAGAAAATACTCATTATCAAAATCCAACAGGCTTGGATGATGAGAATCATTATTCTACGGTAAAAGATGTCCTAACAGTATTTCAATATGCCCTAAAAAATCCTGACTTTAAAACCATAATAACAACTCAAAAGTACACAACAAGTAATCAAGCTCATATATTTACTTCTACACTAAGAAAAGTTCAATCATTAGAAATGGATTACGTATTAGGTGGAAAGACAGGTACGACAGAAGATGCCGGATTGTGTTTAGCAACCCTTGCAAACTTTGATGATACAGATTTTTTATTAGTAACAGCTAAAGCAGAATATTCAAAAACTACCCCAAGAAACTTTCTAGATCATAAAACAATCTATGAATATGTAAAAGATAACTATGACTATCAGGAAGTAGTGAATAAAAAAAATATCTTAGTAACTTTAAAAACAGAATACTTAAAAGAAGACAAAATAGATTTTTATAGTAAAGATAATAAATCTTTTTACTTAGAAAATAACTTTGATAAAGACAAAGTAAAATATCAATATACCGGAATAAAAAAGATTACTCCTAATCATAAAAAAGGACAAAAACTAGGAAAAGTAAAAATATACTATGATAATCAATTATTAGATACAGAAGATATTATTTTATTAGAAAAACCAAAACTATCCATTCCAAAATATTTAGTAGGACATCAAAAAGAAATCATTCTTTTTGGATTACTAATTTTTCTAATGATTAGTTTTCATAAGAAAAAGAAAAAAGACTAAATGCCACGCATTTGGTCTTTTCCTTTAAATGGATTCTTTGGATCAATATGATCAGTAAATAAAATACCATTCAAATGATCTAATTCATGTTGAAAGCAAATTGCTAACTCTTCACGAGCTCTTACTTGTATTTTATTTCCATCTCGGTCATAACCTTCCATAGTAACTCTAGCATATCTAGGAACAATTCCATCTACTGGACGGTTAACACTTAAACATCCTTCTCCTTCAGTAACATATATTTGTTCCATAGAATTACTAATAATCTTTGGATTTACTAACACATAAGTTTCAAATTCTTTCTGATCATCTTCCGTCTCAGGATCAGTAAGTTCATTTACAACAACAAAGTATCTTTTCGCAACTCCTAACTGAATAGCAGACATTCCCATACCAGGACGTAAATCATATTTTTCAGATAATTCATTTATTTGACTATCATGTAAATATTGTATCATTGTATCAATAAGTTCTTGATCTTTTTTAGTAAGTGGAAACTGAACTTCCTTACTAATTAATCTTAAACGTTTATCTTTTTCATCTAAAATATCTTTTGTTTTTAACACTAGTACCACCTCAACTTCCTATATTTTATCAAAAAATCCTTCATTTGAAAAGAAAAAGATTAATAAAGAACCTTTCTTTTTCCTTTTGGAAATTGCTTAACAGCATTTTTAATATATTTTTTCGCAAGCCTGTATTTCTTTCCACGTCTATTCTTTTGATTAGCCTCATCAATCATTTCTAATGCAAGACTCAAACCTTCAAAAGAATCATTTCCCATAATTTCTTCATACTGTTTGATAATAGAAGATATCCTTCCATCTACTAAGTGGCTCTCAATAATTTCTCGAAATAATTCATCTTCCCATAATGGTCTCAATAGTCGAGTAGCTTCTTCATAACCAAAGTCTTTTTTTGCTTCATCTTCATTTAAAGACTCTAAATAATTTTGAATTTCTTCATCCATAACAATATCTTTTAAAGATAATACATGTTGTGTTAATTCTGTACTTTGAATAGTATTAATGACTTCATCTAACATACCAAAATCATCACTTTCCCATAAATTTCCAGAAATATTATTATATTGATAATAATGAGTATTCAATCCTGTTCTACAAGCATAATAAAAGTTTTCTCCATCTTGATGAAAGTAAAAAGAATGAATTGCTCCTTTTATTAAATGATTCATCTCATGTAAAAAAATATTTAAGACTTCAGTATTAGAATGATAAAGACTACTACAAATAACAAATGGGGCTCTTTTACTAGAAATGAGATTTCCATCTTGAAATAATACAATATTTTCTCCAGAGGATAATCCTGAAGTTTCTGCGTATTCATCATCCTCTTCATCATAAGCAATAAAAGAAAAAAAATGACGATCTAATATCTTTGAAATAGAATCTTCTTCAATAATAATATCCGCAGACTGAAATAGAGATAACACCAACTCTTCATAATCTTCATATTTTTCTAATAAAGAATATAATCCAACTACAAATAAAGGATAATAAGAATGATTAGGATATTTTGAAAAAACTACTTGTTTTGCTAAAAGATAATGTTCTAACATCAAATCACCCAACTGATTATTATAATGAAATAAGAAAAAAAGTCAAAAAAAGAACGAATTGTTCTTTTAATTATTCGTCCATCTAGTACCAATAATAATAACAAGTAAAATAAATAATACCAAGATAACTGCATAATTAGAATTATTGTTTCCATAATTAACAGGATAATAGTAAGATGTTTGATTAGGACAACAAGTGGAACCTCCACCGTAATAATACATAATGAAACCTCCTTTTTCAAATTCTACTATAAGGTATGTAACTTGACAATTTTTGTTCATGAAAGTGTCCTAAGTACAAAGAAATTAAAAAAATATTTGAAATTTGTGTTATATTAATATAGAAGGGAGAATATCATGAGAAAAATAATGAAGTATTTAGACAAACCATTATTAATAATTACCATAATATTATTTATCTTTGGATTAATTATGGTTTTTTCAGCATCGAATGTTACTGCTTATATGTCTCATGAAGTAAGTCCATATAATTACTTTATCAAACAATCCATCTTTTTAATAATTGGATTAGTTTTATCAATGATTATGATAAAGTTTAATACCAAGTCTTATGGATTTTTCTCTTGGGGATTATTATTAATATCGATTGCTTCTTTAGTGGTATTACTCATCATTGGTACAGCGAAAAATAGAGCAATCAGTTGGTTTGATTTAGGTGCAATTAGTATTCAACCTAGTGAATTTGTGAAAGTAATAACGATTGTATTTTTAGCTCATTATTATGATAAAAATGAAAGAAAATTAAATCGATGGAGTAAGAGTCTATTCCCAATAGGAATTTGTGCAATAATTGCAGGATTAATCTTTGTCCAACCAGACTTAGGAACTACAATTATCTATTGTGCAATAGTTGGAATTATCTTTTTATCAGTTCCAATATCAAAAGAAATTAAGTTTAAAACAGTTTTCTCCATTGTAGGATTAATTGCCTTTGGAGTAATGGTTCTTTTAGGAAGTGGCAAAGGGGTATTATTAGAAAGACAGTTGCAAAGATTTGATTTTTCTAATCCATGTGATAAAATCCTTGATAATGGAAATCAAGTATGTAACTGTTATATTGCAATTAATAATGGAGGATTAACTGGAGTAGGATTAGGAAATTCTACTCAAAAGTATTTATACTTACCAGAACCATATACTGATTTTATTTATGCAATTATTGTAGAAGAATTAGGAGTAATAACAGGAGTAATATTAATATTACTTTATATCATTATCTTATTTAGAATTCTATTAATTGGTAGAAGTTGTCCAAATAATAGAGGAGCAGTATTATGTTATGGAGTAGCTGCTTATATCTTCTTACATATAGCAATCAATCTCATGGGTATTATGGGTATTATGCCAATGACAGGAGTCCCACTTCCATTTATGAGTTATGGAGGTAGTTTTACCATCTGTTTAATTGCAGCATTAACGATAGTGCAAAGAGTAAGTGTAGAAAATGGAATCATCAAAGAAAGGGGAAAAAAGAATGCCTAATATTATCATTCATGAAGAAGTAGGATATTTACTAGGAAAAATAAAACATAAAAACTCTTATGAATACTATCTTGGTCTACTTTCTCCAGATTCTCCTAATTTTGAAGGCTTTGCTCCCAAAGAAGAACGTTGGAATGCTCATGTAAGAAGAAAAAATCTTCAAGATTGGAGAAACTCTTTAAAAGATTTTTATCAAAGAGAAAAGAATCATTATCCAGAAGATTTTCTATTGGGTTATATAATTCATATACTAACAGATATCATCTATGATGATTTCTTTTATCATAAAGTCAAAGAAAGAATACTAAGAGATTCTATTTCAGAAGAAGATGCCCATACAACAATGAGAAATGATATGGACAAGTATTTCTTTCCAGAGTATTCAAAAGTCAAAGAAATCTTAAAGAAAAAAAGTAATACTTTTGATATCAATAACATTTCAAAAGAATTAATGCATAAATGGAAAGAAAAACAAATCTCTCTTCCTATAAAAGAATCTTCCTCAAAGTATATAGAGAAAGAATTAATTCAACGTTTAACAGAAAAAGTATCAGAAGAGCTTCCAAATATTGTGAATGAAAAAGAATAAAAATGGCAAAAAGGCTAAAACATGATATATTGCCTTTTTTTTACTTGTATGCTATAATAAGTCTGCTTTTTATGAAGGGGAAGAGGAAGCATGTCAGCAGCAGAAATAAGAGTGTTAAAAGAAATGTTGGAAAGAGAAATACAAGCTAGTTCTAATGTTTTTATTATCGGTCATAATAGTCCGGATTTTGATTCAATAGGATCTTGTATTGGATTATATGAGTTTGCAAAACACTTTGGGAAAGATGTTTATATTATTGTCAATGATGATGAATTAAAAATAGAACCAGGTGTAAAAAGGATATTAGATGAAAATAAAGGAAAATTACCAATTATTAAGAAGAATGACTTTCTTTCTTTAGTGAATCCAAATTCTCTTTTAATTGTAACTGATGTGAATAAAGATTACATGATAGCAGTAGGAGACTCTCTAAATCAAGTAGGAAGTATTATTATAGTTGATCACCATACTCAAGATAAACATACTATACAAACAGAGAAAAAGTGTATTACAACTGAAGTATCTAGTGCTTGTGAAATTGTCGCAAGAGTATTAGGATTATCAAGAATTCGTTATCCAAAAAATGTTGCGAATTATCTTCTCGCAGGTATCAGTTTAGATACCCATCGTTTTAAACAAAATACAACATCCATAACTCATGATGTTGCGGAAAAATTAATTAATAGAGGAGCCGATATTGATTATGTAAATAACTTATTCTTAGAAGAATTTGAAAGTTATTGTCGTATCAGTAATTTAATAATCAATGGAACAACCATAAAAAAATATAGTGATTCATTACTCGCACCAATTCAAGTATCTTTTACATTAAATAGAAATCAACCAAAGTCCATTTATTTAAAAGAGGATTATGCGAAAGCAGCAGATAGAATGATGAAGTTTACAGGAATAGATGCATCTTTTGCCCTAGGTTTTGTAGATGAAGGAATCATTCATATATCTGCTAGAGGCGGAAAAAAAGTAAACGTTGGTAAAATTATGAAAAGTATGAATGGTGGAGGAAATGATCAAAGTGCTGGTGGAAGAATTCAAAGTGAAGACTTAAAAGCAGTAGAAGAAGAATTAATGTCAAAAATACCATTAGGAATTTCATCAGAAGAAGAAATTATTGAAGAACCTCCAGTAATTAAAATAAAACAAATAAAAAGAGGAAAAAAGAAATAAAATGACAAGAAAAGTTGGAAGACTTTTCTTTTTTTTCGAATAATAAAGTAGAGGAGGTTTTTTATGACTTTTCATTATCGTTATCGAAAACAAATTATAATAGGAATTGTATTATTCCTCATCATAGCAAGTATCATATCATTTAGTCTTTATCATTTTTTAAAGGAAGATAAAACAGAAGAAGAACCAATAGTTTTAGAAAAAAAAGAAAAGAAGGAATCAAAGTCAAAAGAGAAAGTAGAAGAGTATAAAGTAGATATTAAAGGAGAAATAACCATGCCTGGAATCTATACATTAAAGGCAAATTCCAGAATCATTGATGTCATTGAACTAGCGGGAGGTCTTACAGAAGAGGCAAACACCTCAGTCATTAATTTAAGTAAAAAAATAAAAGATGAAATGGTAATCATTATCTATAGTAATACTCAAGTACAAGATTTTGAACATACAAAAGAAATTGAAAAAATAGTTCAAGATAAGTGTCAACAAATAGATGAGAATTCTCTAAAAAATGATGCCTGTATTTCTTCAGATAATAATCAAACATCAAATGAAATAGTAAGTAATGGTAAAATATCGATTAATACAGCAACCAAAGAAGAATTAATGACACTACCGGGCATCGGGGAATCCAAAGCCAAAGACATCATTGCCTATCGAGAAGCCAACGGCCCCTTTGCAACGATAGAAGATATTACTAAAGTATCAGGAATAGGAGAAAATACACTTGCTCAGATTAAGGAAAATATTACTGTGTGATTTTCTTTATCTTGGTATCTTTCTTTTTAGTCTTATGATTTTAATCATTCGACTATCACTTCCTAATACTTCTATCTATCAAGAAGCTCCACAAGAATTTACTGGCATCATAGAGAAGATAAATATTCAAGAGAATAAAATATCCATCACTCTAAAAAAAAAGGAAAGAGTAATTGGAACTCTTTATCAAAAAGAAAAAGAATCTCTTCCTAACCTCCACTTAGGAGATCAAATAAATGTTACAGGAACTTTCAAAAGACCTAGTGTAAATACAACCGATTATTTATTTAATTATCAAAAATACTGTGAAAGAAATCATATTTTTTATCTAGTTGAAATAGAATCTTTAAAACAAATCAAGAAGAATCATAATTTTTACTATTATTTAAAACAACGTTGTCTAGATTATCTAACCAATCCATATCTTAGAACTTTTCTTTTAGGAGATAAAACTCTCTTAGAAGAAACCATCAAAAGATCTTATCAAGAAAACGGTATTAGTCACTTATTTGCGATTAGTGGAATGCATATTACTTTATTAGTAAATCTAATCAGTAAAGGACTAAAAAAATTAAAAGTAGGCGAAAATACGATATTTAAAAGTACAATGATTTTCTTATTAATCTATTTATCACTGATTGGACCATCTCCCTCTGTTGTAAGAGGAGTATTATTCTATTTCTTTTTTACATTAAATAAAAACTATTACTTTTATATCAAACCAATCAATTTGTTCTTAGTTATATTATCTATTTCTTTTTGGATTAATCCATATAATATTTATGATGTAGGATATCAGTATTCTTATACAATTAGTTTTACATTAATATCTCTTTCAAAAGAATTACAAGAAAAGAATTATTTCCATTCTCTATTAAAAGTATCTTTTCTAGCATTCTTAGTCAGTATTCCTATTACCATTTATTCATTTTATCAAATCAATCTATTAGGTATTCTTTATAACTTATTCTTTGTACCATTAATCAGTCTCATAATATTTCCAATGTCTTTAATAGTTGCGATGATAAAACCATTAGAACCAATCTATCAAATAGGAATTTATTTTCTAGAAAAAATATCATTACTTCTATCAAAAATAACAATAGGAAAACTAATCTTTAAAAGAGTACCTTTTCCAATTTATTTATTCTATGGATTACTATTATTCTCATTTATTATATTCAAAAATAGAAAAATATTATTTTTATTTCTATCCGTTCTAACAATTCATTATCTACTTCCGTTTTTTGATAATCAAGAATACTTAAAAATGATTGATATTGGTCAAGGAGATAGTATCCTTCTTCATTCTAAAAATAAAAATATTTTAGTAGATACAGGTGGTTATGAGTCATTTGGCCCAAGTCGAGATGGAACAATTTTCTATCATACACTACAACCATTATTTAGAAGTATAGGAATTCATAAACTAGATTATTTGATTTTAACTCATGGTGATAAAGATCATTTAGGAGAAGCACAAACAATAGTAGATAATATGAGAGTAGACAAGATTATCATTAATGATAATAGAATGAATGTTTATGAAAAAATGTTACCAAAAGAAAAAATAACAAGAGGAAAACAAGGATTCTATATTCATTTGAAACATATTCGAATGTGGCAGTTAAACGAAGATTTAGAAGATGAAAATGATAGTAGTCAAATTTACTATGTAATATGGAACCGAAAAACAATTCTTTTAACAGGAGATGCTTCTATAAAAAGTGAACAATTATTATTAGAAAATTATGATTTAGGACATATTGATATTTTAAAAGCAGGACATCATGGTTCTAAAACTTCAACATCAGAAGAATTATTAAAAAAAATCACTCCAAATGTAGTATTAATTTCATGTGGAAGAGACAATAAGTTTAAACATCCCAATGTAGAAACAATCGAAAAGCTAAGAAAGTATCATATCCCATATCACAGAACAGATATAGAAGGAACCATTACTGTTAATATGAAAAAGAAAAAATACAATGAATATGGAAAATAACTAGAAAAAAAGAAAAAAAAATGATATCATAAGAAAAATATTTAGTTCAAAGGAGAATAGTATGTCAAAAAATAATCAATTTAAATATGAGTATCCATTAACACCAACAAGATATGTAAAGGAGAGTCCAGAAGAATACATCATTCCAGATTGTTTAGATGCCTGTAAGATACTTTGGGAAAAAGGAATTGATACAACTCAATGCAGTAATTATCAAGATCATAATAGCCGATATATTGAAATTGATATTACAACTTTATCCGAAGAAAATTATAATTTTTTCAAAGAAAAAGTCAATAATCATGAAGAAGGATTCTATATTGAACCAACGCAACATTATCCACGAATCTCAGTTAATTGTGAAGGAGAAGAAGCTAGAACTCGATTATGTGAACTAGCAAGAATGTTTTTTCTACAAGATACGAGTGAATATGTAACTGCAGAAGAATATTTAAATAGTTATAGAAGAACAAATGGACAATATATACTATTAGAAACCGGTGAATCTCAAAGAGATATCAACCCTGAATATGCAAATGCCACACTAGCAGATGCCTTAGATGCAAGAGATGATTGGGAATTATATATAGAAGAAGAAGGAAAAATTTATTATAATCAAGAAGCATTAAAAAAACATCATGAATATTTAGAAAGAAGAAAACAAGAATTTACAAAATAGAAAAAAGAACGGATACGGTTCTTTTTCTTTTTCAAATAAATCAGTGAAATAATATAGACTTTTTCTCCATTTTTCGGTACAATTTATGTAAACGGTGGTGATGGGTATATGAAAAAAATAATAAATGATTATGATGTCGATATGACAAAATTAACCCATTCCTTCCAAGATGCTTGTCAAGATAAAGAATTTAAAGAATTTGCTTATGGATTAAACATAAAAGAAGATATCATGATGAAATATACTTCTCAACTACAAGAAGCTTATATAGAATATCAAAATTGTGTACAATGTAAAAATCTAGCTACTTGTAAGAACAAAGTAGTAGGATATCGTTATACTCCAATAGATTCAGGAAAAGCCATTATCTTCTCTTATGACCAATGTAAAAAAATGAAGAAAAAAGAAGAAGAAGAAGCTTATAAAGATAAATTAGACATTTATGATATGCCAACAGAATTAAAAGAAGCATCTTTTAAGAATATTTATAAAGATGATAAGTCTCGTGTCCCTATTATTAAATATTTTAAAGAATTTATGGATAACTATTCTAAAGAAGAAAAACCAAAAGGAATCTACTTAACAGGATCTTTTGGAAGTGGAAAAACTTATTTAGTTGCTTCCTTATTGAATGAAATGGCAAAAAGGGGAGTTCATAGTATTTTAATATATTATCCAGAATTCTTAAGAAAATTAAAATCTTCTTTTAATAGTAATTATTCTGAAATCTATGATTCGATAAAAAAAGTTCCACTACTTTTACTAGATGATATTGGTGCAGAGAATGTAAGTAACTGGTCAAGAGATGAAGTTCTAGGACCACTTCTTCAACATCGAATGGACAACCACTTACCAACATTTTTTACATCAAACTTATCATTAGAAGAATTAGAAAAATCATTATCAATAACTTCCTCTGGAATTGATAAAGTAAAAGCAAGAAGAATTATTGAACGAATAAAACAATTAACAGTCCCACTAGAATTGATTAGTAAGAATAGAAGGAAATAAAGCGATGAAGAATCTTGAAAAACAATTATCTAATTTTGTGAAAGGAAATGGACCAAGAGTGAATTATGATACTCTTTGTGCTTATGCCAATAGAAATCCTAATGAAGTAATTCATATTCTATTTAAAGTAATCAATGATGAACTAAATTCTGTAACTGGAGTGGGAAATTTAGATAAAATAAGAGAATTAGTTCAAAGTGTTGGGATATTACTAGCAAATTATGATGAAATTAATCGCAAAGTAGTATCCAGGAAATTACGAAAATTAGATGAAAAAATTGATCGTTTAAAAATAGAAAATAGAAGAAAATTCGTAGATTTAGAAAACGCTTATCAAGAATTAGAAAAAGTAAGACTAGAATTAGAAAAAATAGAAGAACAAGCTCAAGAAAAAGACACAAAGCAATATGATTTTATGAATTATTTAACCAATGGTGTAAGAAATATTACTTATTTAGAATATACTTTTGCTAAAATGCCTAGTCTAGTTAACATTAAAGATCGAGAAGAGATTCCTCTTATTCGTAATGTGATAGAAAGATTTGTTGAAAGCGTAAAAGAAGAAAAAGAAGAAGATATTTTATATTATAATAATTTGATATCTTTAATTATTTCACAAAAAAACTTTCACAATAATGAACATGAAAAACAGAATTGTCTAAATTTACTATATACAGCTATTAATCAATTAAGTATTGGGAAAAAGCAAGCAAAAAAAAATAAAAGAAAAATAGAATGGTTGAACAATTTAATTAATACTTTGAAAGGAACAAAAACAAAAGATAGTCAAATTGAAATTGTAGCAGAAAAATATAATATTCAAGTACATTTTAATGAAGATTTATTAAGTCAAGCAAGATTAGTAAGAACTCCAAAAATAGGAGAAATGACAGATAGAAATGTAGTAGAAGATTACGTGATTACAATTGATGGAGATAGAGCAGTAGAAATAGATGATGCCTTATCTTGTAGAAGACTACCAAATGGTAATTATTTATTAGGAGTACATATTGCTTCTATTTTAGGATACTTTCCATATGAATCAGATATGGTTCAAACAGCGATTAGTAGAAATCGTTCAATTTATCTACCAAAGAAATATCAAATTACAGAAGATGACTTCAATCGAACAATACCAATCTTTCCATATGAATTTTCTGTAATAAAAGCATCCTTAGTACCAGAAAAGCCAAGATTAACAAGAAGCTATTTCTTTGAAATAACTCCAGAAGGAAATATTGTAGAAGAACACTTTGAAAAGACGATTATCAAAAATAATCGAAAAACAACTTATCATGAAGTAGATCAAATATTAGAACAAGGTAGTCCAAATAAAGATTTAGAAGAAACTATAAAAAATCTTCAAGCAGTAACAAATATCTTAGAAGCAAAATATCAAGGAACGGAATTATATGAACAAGTAAAAGGTAGCAGTGAAGATTATAGTGACTTAAGAGTAAAAAGAATCGGTGCAGAAAAAATTGTTTATCAAACTATGTTATTAACAGGAAATCGAGTAGCAGAGTTTTTTGCCAATTCTAAAGAAGGATACCCATGTCTTTATCGAGTTCACGAAGTAAATGAAGAAAATATTGAAAAATTAGAAGCTATGGTAGAAAACTTAACAAATACTTATGGGGGAGATCAATATCAAAAGTTATATCAACTGATTGAAGGAATCTACCCAAAAGGATGGTATGACACTTCCGGCTCTCATGCAGGACTTGGTCTAGATCATTATTGCCATTGTACTTCTGGATTAAGAAGAGGAGCTGATATCGTAGTAGAACATGCTTTAGAAGTTTGCTACGACAACACTCCAACACCAAGAGAAATAGACCTTCTATCAGCAGAAATAGAAAGCAAAGCAAAACAAATTAATGCGAAACAAAACCCAATTGATTGGTTTGTAAAAGATTATAGACGTTCCTATAGAAGAAGACATTAAAAAGAAGAAAATTGACAATTTCTTCTTTTTTCAGTATAATAAGCTCTGTTTTTTAGGACGTGTTAAAATGAAGAAAGAGGAATTAAGAAAAAAGTCATTAGAATTAATTTGTATTGCGATATTGATGATTTCCATCGGATTACAAACCGTTCATGCTTTTAATACGAAAGATAATAATGAATTAGAATATGAATATATTAATATTAAAGATATGGCCCAAGTAAAAGTTGCTAAGAAGGAAGATAATTCTACTATTATAAATACCTTACTAACAGGACTCTCTATGGAGACAGTAAAAGAAGTAGAATTTCCAACTGTTGTAAAGGAAGAAAATCTTCCTGTCATAAAAAGTGTAACAGAACCAGCTGTTCCAAAACAAACTTGGCATCTTCCTACAGAAGTTGGTAGAGTATCACAATATCCAAGCTATTGGCATATGGCTTATGATATTACAAGTTGGAGAGGAACAGGAGAAACAATCTTTCCAATTGCCAATGGTGTAGTATCTGGTATCTACACGGATAATGCCGGAGCTTTAGTAGTAACCGTATTACATGAAGTAAATGGGAAAAAATATACATCACAATATGCCCATCTATCAAGATATGCTGGAGACTTATATGTAGGAAAACCAGTTACCATTAATGATAGTTTAGGACAAATGGGAACCACTGGATACTCTACTGGAGTACATTTACACATTGCAGTACTAGACTGTGCTTTATTTGATCCGACAGACCCATATTGTCCAGACTTAAATGGATTCTTCCGTTATGGAAAAACAAGAATCTCTCAAAACTTTTTAGGGCTAGGTTCCGTAGTATATGTTCCAGGAGAATGGAGTGGACGATAAGAAAAGTTGTCAAAAGAATCAAAAAGTGTTATATTATTAATAGAAAAGAAATACAGAGACAAAGGACACGATTTAGTATAATTGTTTCAAAGAGAGCTCATGTTAGGTGAAAATGAGAAAATAATCTACTAAATTACTACCTTTCGAGTAGAATTATGAAAAGTAATTCCGGCAAATGTCGTTAAGAAAAGAAAGAAAAACAAAGGATGGTACCGTGCATCAGCACTCCTGTACAATCCTTTTTATTTTGGTAAGGAGGTATAAAAATGAAAATAGAAGTATTTCATCAAGCAGCCATAAAATTAGTGGGAGAAAAAATCATATATTTTGACCCATATAATTTAAAAGAAGAATATCATGATGCAGATTATATATTTATTACACATGATCATTATGATCATTATGATGAAGAATCAATAAAAAAGATATCCAAAGAGAATACAAAATTAATAGTACCAAAATGTCTAGAAGGGAATGATGAATATTTAGTTGTAGAACCAAATAAAGAATATGAAATAGATAATATAAAGTTTCAAACCATTCCTTCTTATAATTTAGATAAACCATTTCACCCAAGAAAAAAAGAATACGTAGGCTATAATATGTTATTAGAAGATGAATATTACTATATTATGGGAGATACTGATCGAACACCAGAGACCGATATGGTCAAAACAGATTATTGCTTTGTTCCAATAGGTGGAACATACACAATGAATGTCGAAGAAGCTGCAAAGTATATAAATGATATAAAACCAAAAGTTGCGATACCAATTCATTATGGAAGTATTGTTGGAAATATCAGCTTAGGGAAAGATTTTAAAGAAAAAATAGAAGCTGATATTGAGGTAAAAGTATTAATAGGTGAAAAGCATGAATATTAAAAGGTTTAGTGAATTAGATGATAAAGAACTTGATATCATAATTGAAAAGCACTACTCCCATTGGTCTCAATATAGTAAGCAAATGAATTTAGAAAACACAATATATAAATTTAAAGAATTATATGCTAAAAACAAAGAGATTCCATATGGGATAGCGCTTTTCGATGAAAAAGAAATCATAGGTTTTTGTGTATTAAAAATAGATAATTTAAAATTTTATCCAGAATATAATCCTTGGATAAGTGACGTAATGATATTTGATCAATTTAGGGGAAAAGGAAATGGTATAAAATTAATAAATGCTGCGAAAGAAGAATTAAGAAAAAATAATTACAAAAAAGCTTATTTATGGACAGATAAGGCGCCTATTTTTTATGAAAAACAAGGATTTCAATACATAAAAGATGTTTTAAAAAATGATGAAACAGGATATGGAAGACTATATTCTATAGATTTATAAAGGAGAGATAAAAATGATAAATATAAAAGAAGATGAAAAATTAAATGTAAAAAATCACTCTTGTGCACATCTAATGGCACAAGCAGTAAAACACTTATATCCAGAAGCAAAGTTCTGGGTAGGACCAGTCATAGAAGAAGGATTCTACTATGATATTGACCTAGGAGATAATACCCTAACAGAAGAAGATTTACCAAAAATTGAAAAAGAAATGAAAAAAATTGCCAAAGATGGAAAAAGAATTATCAGACATGAAATATCAAAAGAAGAAGCCTTAGAGCAATTTAAAGATGATCCATATAAAATTGATTTAATTAGTAGAATGGATGAAGATGAAACAGTAATTAGTTGTTACAGTCAAGGAGATTTTACAGATCTTTGTCGTGGACCACATGTAGAAAGTGTTAAAGAATTAAAAAACTTTAAATTATTAAAAGTATCAGGAGCTTATTGGAAAGGTGATTCTAATAATAAAATGCTACAACGTATTTATGGAATCTGTTTTGAAACTCCAGAAGAATTAGAAAATCATTTAAAAGAATTAGCTGAAGCTGCAGAAAGAGATCATAGAAAAATAGGAAAAGACTTAGGTATCTATATGATGAGTGACCTAGTAGGAAGAGGACTTCCAATGTATTTACCAAATGGATTTACTTTATGGAATCTATTAGAAAACTATATTCGTAATAAAGAATTAGATAGAGGTTATGTTCATGTACAAACTCCACCTCTTGGAAATGTAGAATTATATAAAACAAGTGGACACTGGGATCATTATCAAGAATCAATGTTTCCAAAAATGGAAGTAGAAGGAGAAGAATTTGTTCTTCGTCCAATGAACTGTCCACATCACATGGTAATCTATGGAAATGAATTACATTCTTATCGTGATTTACCACTTAGAATTGCAGAAATTGCAAGAGACTGTCGTTATGAAGCAAGTGGAGCATTAAAAGGAATCGAGCGAGTACGTACTTTCTGTCAAAATGATTCTCATATTTTCTGTACACTAGAGCAAGTAGAAAGTGAATTTAAAGGAGTAGTAGACTTAATTCTAGAATGCTATCAAGAATTAGGAATTAAAAATTATCGTTTTGAATTAAGTCTAAGAGATCCTGAAGATAAAGTAAAATATCATCCAGATGATAAGATGTGGGATGAAGCAGAAAATATGTTAAGAGAAGTATTAAATGACTTAAAAATTGACTACGTTGAAAAAATAGGAGAAGCTGCATTCTATGGACCAAAACTAGATGTACAAGTTCGTCCAGCAGTAGGAAATGAAATTACACTATCAACTTGTCAATTAGACTTCTGCCTACCAGCCAAATTTGACTTAACTTATGTAGATGCAGATGGAGAAAAGAAAACACCAGTAGTACTTCATAGAGCTGTATTTGGATCTATTGACAGATTTATTGCTTATTACTTAGAAGAAACAAAAGGAGCCTTACCAGTATGGCTTGCTCCAACACAAGTGAAAGTAATCCCAGTAAATCCAGAATATCAAGGAGAATATGGAGAAAAAGTAACAAAACTATTAAGAGAAAATGGTATTCGTGTAGAATTAGATAATCGTAATGAAAAATTAGGATATCGATTAAGAGAGGCACAAACAAAGAAAATTCCATTTACATTAATATTGGGAGATCAAGAAAAAACAGATAAAACGATTTCATATCGATTATTTGGACAAAAAGATACAACTACGGTATCTCAAAAAGATTTTGTAAAATTATTACAAAAACAAATCGAAGAAAAAAAATAAGAAATATTATGAAAAGAAAATAATATTTCTTTTTTTGTCTATTAAAATTAAAAAAAATTGTATACAAATAAAAAGATTGATTTTTCATAACCATTTAGTTTATAATATAAATATATATAATAAAATGTGGTGATAAAATGATTAGAAAAAAGAATAATAAAGGATTCACACTAGTGGAACTTTTAGTAGCAGTTGCAATCCTAGGAATAATTACAGGAATGAGTATTCCAATAATAACAAATATAAAAAATAACAATGAAACAAAAAAGTTTGATATTTATGGGAAATCTTTAATCACAGCAGCCAAATTATACAAAGATTCTTATGAAGAAGACTTATTCGGACATAAAACATCCGGTTGTAGTAATATTACTATAGACAAACTAAAAGAGAAAAAATTAATACATGATTTTCCAGATGAAAATATTTCATGTATTAGTGATAGTACATTTGTAAAAATTATAAAATTAAAGAATCAATATGGATATAGTTATTCTTTAGGCTGTGGGAAGAAAAGTTCTTCAGGAACAGTAGAAGGAACTCCTATTTATTACTTTCATACAACTTCAAAAAATGAAAAAAGAGTAATAGAAGCTTTAGAAAAACCAGCACCAGAAGACTTATGTAATCCTCTAGGAGCTATTACTATTAGTGCAAATCCAAGTGAGGGACTGGTTTTGGCAGAAAGTTATAAATCAAAAATTATCATTAGAAGTTCTACTGGAATAGAAAACGCTAATATTCAATATTCCTGGAGTGAAAGTACAGATTTTCATTCTATTACAGATTGGAAGGCCTTAAAAGTTAATATTCCTAATATTACCAATCAAACAGAGAAAGTATTAAATGGAGTAGATGTTGTCATTCAAACCTCAAACATAGCACCACCAGCTGGGCAACCAGGAACCTATTATTTGTATTTAAAAGTAAATTCACTAAAAGATTTAGGAGGAGAATATTGGAAGGCAGAAGATGGTGGTATTTATACAAAATTTGGTCCATTTAATGTTGCAAATAAATATACATTAAAATATGATGATGATAATAAAGCTTTATGTGATAATGAACAAATTATTGTATATGTAAAAAAGAATGAGACGAAAAAATGGGGAACATTATGTACTCCTACCAAAGTTGGATATGACTTTAACGGATGGAATAAAAATAAGACCGGAGGAGAAAGCACCAAGGTAACAGAAGATACTATCGCAAATACAAATTTAACAGCATATGCTCAATGGTCTCCAAAGAAATTAAAAGTTACATTTGATTGTAATGGTGGAAGTACGAATCAAGAACAAACATTTACGTACGGAGTGGAAAATCAACAATTTAATAAGCTCTGTACAAAAACAGGATACACACTACTAGGATGGGCAGGAAAAAGTGATGCAACCGAAAAAAATTGGAATGTAGCAAGTAATGTCACTGATAATTGGATTGATAATAATTCTCCAACCAAAACAATCTACGCAGTATGGGATAAGGCTAGTTATACACTTAGTTATGACAAGAATCAAGGAGATGGAGGTTCTACAGCATCAACAACATGTGTACATGGAGAAAACTGTACTGTAGCTACAAACGGATTTACAAGAACAGGATATACATTTACAGGATGGAATACAAAAGCAGATGGAACAGGAACAAATTATGCTTCTGGAGCAACTATAAAAATAACGTCAAACACTACTTTATATGCAAAATGGCGAATAAATGTTGTAAAAATTAGATATAAAGTAAATTCAGGAGAAACATTAGATACAGGAACTGGTCAAGGATTTACCAACGTAAACGGCTTTGCCACAAAAGGTGGAAGTAATGTCATCCATACTGTTAAATATGGAGAAAGTATAGGAAGTGCAGGACTTGCAGACTATAACAATAAGTCTTGGTTAAATATCTCAAGAGACTATAACTGTATAGCAATGTCCGGAATAGAATGGAAGAGTACATCTAATACATATAGTCAATCAACAGTTTATACAGCTTCTCAGTTATGCAGTACGATAGCAACAGGTGATTGTACCTTAGATTTAAGTGTTAACTGGGGAAAAATAGTTACGATAAAATATAACATGAATGGTGGAAGTCTTGCTTCTTCTCATGGAGATTCAATAGGGCATAGTGGGCAGTGGATAACAGTAAGTGGAAATACAGAAGCACTCAAACTATACAATGGATGTGCCACATCCAGTGGTGGATTAGCAAACTATAACAATAGTACTTATATCAACATAAAAAAACCAAGTGGTAAAAATAACCCGACAGCAAAGAAAGAATGGAATACGGCAAGCAATGGTAGTGGAACAGACTACGACCAAGCAAAAGTATACAGAGGAAGTGACTTCTGTAATGCAAAAACAACAAATTGTACCAGAAATTTATATGTACACTGGAAATAAAACAGGAAAAGTCTATGACTTTTTCTTTTTCTATAAATTAACGAAATAATATAGAAAAACAATAAAAATTATGATACGATAATTAGGTCGACTAAAGGTGGTGGTAGGATGAATCATGATCTTGCGAATAATATCCGTTCAAAGGTAGATATAGTAGACATTATTGGTGAAAGAATCCCTCTAACTGCCCAAGGAAAAAACTTTTTTGGAGTTTGTCCATTTCATAATGACACGAATCCTTCTATGAGTGTCTCTAGAGAAAAACAAATATATACCTGTTTTTCTTGTCATGCAACAGGAAATGTTTTTACTTTTTTAATGAATTATGAACACATGGAATTTAAAGAAGTATTAAAGTATTTAGGAAATAGAGTCGGTGTAGATGTTGGTAATATTTCCCTTTCAAAAAAAACAACAAAATATGATCATTTATATAAAGCCTATCAATTATCTGTAAAATACTTTCAAAATAATTTAAATAGTAATATTGGAAAAGATGCAAAAAAATATTTACAAAATAGAAAAATAGAAGAAGAAACCATAAAAGAATTTGAAATAGGTCTTTCCCTTGATAAAAAAGATGACTTAACCAAATTACTTACTAGTAAAGATTATGATCTAGTCACGTTAAATAGAATTGGTCTATCGAGTGACAATCATGATATCTATAATGATAGAATTATGTTTCCTTTATATGATATATCAGGAAAAGTAGTAGGCTTTAGTGGAAGAATTTATAAAGAGAATGGTCAAAATAAATATGTAAATACCAAAGAAACAGAAATCTTTAAAAAAAGAGAACTCTTATATCATTACCATATAGCTAAAGAAGAATGTAGAAAAGAAAAGTCTGTAATCATTATGGAAGGATTTATGGATGTGATTCGAGCATCAACAGTAGGAATAAAAAATACCATAGCTTTAATGGGAACAGCACTGACAAAGGAACAAATCAATTTAATTAAAAGACTATCAAATAATATTATTTTATGTCTAGATGGAGATGATCCGGGACAACATGCAACCTTAAGTATAGGAAACACCTTATTAGAACAAGGAATGGAAACAAAAGTAATTGTCTTACCAAATCCAGAAGATCCAGATAGTTATATATTAAAGAATGGAAAAGAACGTTTCCTAGGACTAATAAATTCAGCTATTAACTTTTCAGATTATAAAATGCAAAAGATGAGAGAAAATGTAGATTTTCGCTCTGATGAAGAAAAAGCCAAATATATTAATGAAGTAGTAGCAGAAACAGCAAAATTAGAAGACCCAATTCGTATAGAAGTTGTATTAAAAAGACTTGCAAAAGAGTTCGATATAAGTTATAATACTTTGGAACTGCGTTTGAATAGTCTAAAAAAAGACAACCAGAAGCAAAAAAAAGTAATCGTCAAAACAGAAAAAAAGCCTAGAAAAGATAAATATCAAAAAGCTTTCGAACAAATACTCTTTTTTATGCTAAATAATGATTGGATTATTACTCAAGTAGAACAGGAACATTTAATCTTTCCAGAAGAAATCATGAGAACCACATGTAATGAAATTATTTATTATTATAAAACGTATGGAAATATTAATGTAGCCGATTTCTACACATATGTTCAAGAAAAGGAGAACATTTTGCTATTCTTAAACAATATTTTAGCAGAAAATTATAATGAGACTACTGATAAGGAAGAGTTATTTCTATATTTTAAAGTAGTACGAGAATATAGTATGAAACAAGAAATAAAGAGACTCACAAATTTAATGAAAAAAGAAATAGATCCATTAGAACAAGCTAAAATAGTAGAAAGGATTAGAAAGCTGAGGTTAGGAGATAGTTAGTATGGTAGAAGAAATTAAAACATTAGACGAAAGAAAAAATAAGTTATTAGTACTTGGACAAAAGCAAGGATACGTAACATATGAACAATTAGCAGAACAATTAAAGGGGTTAGATGTTGATAGTGATACTCTAGATGAATTATATAATTTCTTAGTAGAGGCAAACATTGAAATCGTCTCAGAAGATGGTAGTGATGATGCTAGTGGTGAAGAAATTACCGATGATATGTCTGTTGAAAACTTAACATTATCAAAAGATGTTAAAATCAATGATCCGGTAAGAATGTATTTAAAAGAGATTGGACGTATTAACTTATTAACATCTGATGAAGAATTTGAATACGCTAAAAGAGCAGAAGAAGGCGATGAAGAAGCTAAAAGATTACTTGCAGAATCAAATTTACGTTTAGTGGTTAGTATAGCTAAAAGATATGTAGGAAGAGGTATGCTATTCTTAGATTTAATCCAAGAAGGAAATATTGGTTTAATGAAGGCAGTAGATAAATTTGACCCAACTAAAGGATATAAATTTTCAACTTATGCAACATGGTGGATTAGACAAGCAATTACTCGTGCAATAGCAGATCAAGCAAGAACCATTCGTGTTCCTGTACACATGGTGGAAACCATCAATAAATTAGCTAGAGTACAAAGACAATTAACACAAGAATTAAACAGAGAGCCAACCGATGAAGAAATTGCTAAAAAATTAGGAATTACTGTAGAAAAAGTACGTGAAGTATATAAAATATCACAAGATCCAGTTTCTCTAGAAACTCCTATTGGAGAAGAAGATGATTCTCATTTAGGAGATTTCATCAAAGATGAAAGAACAATGGGGCCTGAAGAATATGCAACAGTTGAAATGTTAAAAGAAGAATTAAAAGGAGTTCTAGCAACATTAACAGAAAGAGAAGAAAAAGTATTAAGATTACGTTTTGGACTAGATGACGGACAATGTAGAACCCTTGAAGAAGTAGGACAAATCTTTGGTGTTACACGTGAAAGAATTCGTCAAATAGAAGCAAAAGCTCTTCGTAAATTAAGACATCCATCTCGTTCTCGTAAATTAAAGGACTTTTTAACAGACTAATGAGAATTAATGCAAGACTAAAAAAAATAGGGGATTTAGTGGAAGCTAATTCCTTTTGTTTAGATGTAGGATGTGATCATGCACTATTAGATATTTATCTAGTAAAGCAAAAGAAAGATATTAAAACAATCGCATCCGATATTGCAGAAGGTCCTCTAGAGCAAGCAAAAAAAAATATAAAAAGAGAACGATTAGAAAATGAAATAGAAACACGTTTGGGAGACGGATTAGACACTTATTCCGAAGAAATCAATACCGTAATTATTTCAGGAATGGGTGGAAAAAGCATTATTGGTATTCTAAAAAGAAATCCAAAAGTACTAAAAAAAATAGATACTTTAATATTAAGTCCCAATAATTATCAAGAAGATGTAAAAAGATATTGTTGTAAAAATAAATTTTTCATTCAAAATGAAGAATTTGTTCGTGATAAAAACTTTATTTATCAAATCATTATATTAAAAAAAGGAAAGAAAAAATATACAAGAAAAGAATATTTCTTTGGGCCAGTTTTTATAAAAAAGAAAGGCCCATTATTTAGAGAGTATTATGAAAGAGAAAAAAAATCACGAGAAATTCTTTTAACATTATTACCTAAGAATTTTTATTATAAAAGATGGACTACTAAAAATGAAATAAAAATGATTGAAAAAGAAATAGAGGACTAGTAATTAGTCCTTTTCTGTACTATAATAGAGTTATGAATTACTGAGGTGTATTATGAAAAAAAACATAATAATATTAATAATAATTGGATTAATATTAACGTATCAAGAAAATGTTTATGCAAAAGATACTGTTTTTTCATTAAACAAATATCAAGAAGAAACTTATAATTTTATTAGAAATAGCTATGATAACAATCAACAACAAGATGGTTTAATAGTTGCTGGAAATTATTTAAAAGAAGAAATAGAACAAAATGATGAAGTATATGAAGATTATCAAATCATCTTAGGAAAGTACAATAAACAAGGAAAATTACTATGGAAATATAGCTATGGTAAAACAAAAGAAGATAAAATAGATGATTTATTTTATACTTATAATGAATCTGGTAAGATAGATGGATATGGAGTTTGTCTAGAAAAGACACTAGATATAGGAGAAACATTACCAGATAATACTTCAAATACAACATTTTTAAAAATAGATTTATCAGGAAAACTAGTTTTAGAAAAAGATTCTGGTATTCAAAAAAAAGAAAGAATTATAAAAATAAGTCCAATTTTAAAAGAAGATAAAACTCTAGACTATTATATAGCAATTGGAACAATCAATAATTCATCTGTTATTGTAAAATATGATAGAGAACTAAATATTATTTGGGAAAAAGAATTAAATGAAGAAGCAACAACTTATCAAGAAATTGTTCCTATTTGGAATAATAATCAAGTAACTTCTTTTGCAATCATTAAGTCAAAAGAAGAAAACAATCAAAAACAAGTATTCTTAATGAAATATGATCTAGAAGGAAATGCAATAAATACAATAAATGATCATCTGGAGCAATATGACTCTTATCAATTACTAGAGTCTAGTGAAGGCTTTCTTCTATATGGAATTACTTCAGAAGTAAAATTAAAAAAAGGAGAAAAAAGCTATTATCTAATCAAATATAATACAGAATTAGGAGAAGAGTGGGAAAGTATTGGAGAAATTCCAATTGAATCAAATCAAAAAATTAACATTCAAAAAGATGATGAGAAAAAAAATTATTATCTACAATACATTAATAAAGTAGACTCTAGTCTTGAAGTAATTGAATTAGATGAAGAGGGATTATTTCAAAAGAAAATCAAAAAAATACAAGCTGATTATTATGATATAGAAGACTTTATAACAGATGGAGAAGTACTATTCTTTGTAGGTCAAATTAATTGCCCAGAAGATGATACTTGTGATTATGATTCTAATTCATTATTCTTAATCAGTGATGAAGATAAAGTAATAGAAGTAAAAGAAGAAGATAGTAAAAATATTTTAGTAATCACGATAATCGCTGTCATAGGAATTACTGGTATAGTATTAATAAGACAAAGAAGAAAGAGCTTACAAAAATAAGCTCTTTTATGATGAAGTCTTTTTCTTACAATTAATTCCCAAAATACTTCCAATAATAGAAGTAAAGAGAATAAGAAAATAGTAAAAGAATATTTTCCATTGAAATTTAGAAAGTAGAATTGTAATAGAAAATAAAAAGATAATAATAGGGGAACTGAATTTCATTCCTTCTAAATATCCTTGTCGAGAGGAGCTTTTTCCTAAAAGTAAACTATTGATAAAAATTGGAATCAATAGAGAAAATAATAAGAAAATTGAAAATAAATGAGAAGAAATAAAATCAAAATAATAGAGTAATGTAAAAATAAAGGATAAAAGAAAAATTTCCAAAATAGTCCAAAAATATCGAATTAGTATTTTTTTAAGATAATTCATAATTCACCTCATAAAAAGAATATGAAAAAGTATAAAAAAATATGATTCTTATCATAATAGAAGTAGGTGATTTCATGAAATATTTTGTAATTTTTTATCGTAGTATATTCTTCTATCTTTTAATTACCACAGTATACCGTATTATGGGAAAAAGAGAAATAGGAGAATTATCTATTATTGATTTTATTGTATCAATTTTTATTGCAGAAATGGCTGCGATTTCTATTGAAAATTATGATGCAAGTATCTTAGTATCAATTATTCCAATTTCTATTTTAGTGATTCTTCAAGTAATATTTTCTTTCCTATCATTAAAGAGTGAAAATGCAAGAAATATCTTAGATGGAGAGCCATCTGTTATCATTAATAGAGGAAAAGTAAACTTAAAAGAAATGAAAAAACAAAGATATAATCTAGATGACTTATTAACTCAATTAAGAGAAAAATCCATTAAATCCATAGAAGAAGTAGACTACGCAATATTAGAAACTAGTGGTAAATTATCCGTATTTACAAGAGAAGATGATCCAACTAGAAGCTACCCATTACCAGTTATTATGGATGGTAAAGTAGAAGAAGAAGTATTAACTCAAATAAAAAAAAATAAAACATGGTTAGAAAAAGAACTAGAAGAAGAAAATATATCATTAGAAAATATCTTTTATGCCTTTTATAAGAATAAAAAATTATATATTATTGAACAAGATAAGATAAAATGACAAAATTATTCCTATAACAATCATAAAATAAGAATGGTGATGATATGAAAAAAACAGTTTTCTTATTTTCTTGTTTATTATTAGGAATAATCATGATAAATCAAAATGAAAGAACTCAAGAAGAAAAAAAAGAAGAAACAAGAGCAGTCTTTATTAGTTATATGGAATTGAATAAATATATTAATAAAGAGGAAAATGAAAGTAAAAATAATATTGTAAAGATGATTCATAATATAAAAAACATGAACTTAAATACGATTATCTTACAAGTACGAGCAGCATCTGATGCTATATATCCATCTAAAATATTTCCAACAAGCATGTATATTGTAAAAGAAGAAGGAAATAAAACATATGATGTATTAAATTATTTTATAGAAGAATCACATAAAAACCATATAAAAGTAATTGCTTGGATAAATCCTTATCGTATACGAACAACGAATGATTTCACAACTATTAGTAAGAATAATCCTGCTTATCAATACTTAAATACCAATACAATATATCAAAATAATGGTATTTACTATAATCCTTCTAAAAAAGAAGTAACAAAATTAATCATAGATGGAGTAGAAGAGTTATTAAAATATCCAATTGATGGATTATTAATGGATGATTATTTTTATCCCAGCAATGATATTGATGAAGAAGATTATTTAGAATATTTAAAAACTCATGATTATATAGAAAAAAAAGAATATCATCTTCAAATAATTAGTGAAATGATCAAACAAGTTCATGAAAAATGTCAAAAAAAGAAGGTATTATTTGGAGTATCTCCAGATGGTAATATTGAGAATAATTATGAAAAACATTTTGCCGATGTAAAAAAGTGGATGGAAGAAGAGAATTATATTGATTTTATCATGCCACAAATTTATTATGGTTTCTATAATAGTACCAAAGACTATTGTAAAGTGACGAAAGAATGGGAATCACTTCTAAAAAATGATAAAATACATCTTTTAGTAGCATTAGCATTCTATAAAGTAGGGAAAGAAGATCCTTATGCCAAAGAAGGAAGAGAAGAATGGATTTATAATCAAGATATCATTATGAGAGAGATTCTTTTATCAAGAAACTTAAAAAATTATCAAGGTTTTTCTCTATTTCGATATGATAGTATTTTTGATGTAGAAAGCTATAGTACCAATAGTATTCCAGAAATAGAAAATTTAAAAAAAATAATAAAATAGTTTTGTAAAAGAAAAGATTCTGTTATAATGAAAAGGAAAGTAGGCGTAATATGGAAAATGAAAAAGGATTTACACTAGTAGAGTTACTTGCAATGTTAGTAGTACTAGGTATACTTATGGGAGTAACTATTCCCAATATAACAGGAATCTTAAGTCAATCAAAAAATAATCAAATACTAGAAGATGCAACAAAGATGATAGAAACAACAAAAATAAAAATCGCAACACATAGTACTGGATATGATAAGATTCCTAAAATATCTGCTGGAGAGTGTATCGTTCTAAGTCTAAATTATTTAAATGATAATGAAGATATTGGAACAGGACCTAATGAAGGAGAATATCAAGATTATGATTCTTATGTAGTTTATACCATTGAAGGAAAACAGAGAAAGTACTACGTACGCTTAGTAGAAGAAGTAAAAGGAAAATATTCAGGTATAGATGAAGTAGAATCACAAGTACTAGAAAAAAATACCTATAACAATATAGGACCTATTTCTAGTCTCAAAGGGATAAGTGAAGCTTCGACTCCAAGTGAAGTTCAAACAAAGATCAATAAAAGCTGTAATGTAAAATATTTTAAATAAATGTAAAATAATGTCATTTTTATAAAAAAATATTGTCAACCAAATAAAACTATGTTACGATAATAATGTAAAAAATAGAAAGAGAAAGGTGAAAAAAATGAAAAAGTTAAATAAAACAGGTTTTACATTGATCGAGTTGCTTGCTGTTATCACAATCATGGGTATCTTAATGTTAGTAGCAATCCCAGCAGTATCTCGTACCATTGAAAACTCAAGACGTGACACTTATATGGACACAGCTAAGGCATACATGAATGCTATCAAAAATGCCGTAGCAGCAGATGAACTTGAATGTAAAAAAGCTGCAACGGACAATACTTTTACGATAATGTCTGCATTACCACAAAGTGACAACTATGTATATCGTTTTTCAACTGCAGCAGCTACTAACGGTGGAGTTTCAATTCAAGCAACAACGGCAACAGACTTGATGGAACAAGGAGGTAAATCTTCTTGGGGAAATGCAAATGTTGCAGGAGTAATCAAGATTAAAAAAACAGTAACAGGACCAGGGCGTACTACATATGCATATGAAGTAAAAATGGTAGACGAAGGTGGAAGAGGTATTACAGATTATGTTGCAGAAAGTAATTTGAGAAGATCAAATGTTGCAACTTCAGGTTTAACAAATTATACTACAGTGTGGAAATTAGGTTCTGGCGAGTTAGATTGTCAAATTATTAGCTAAGGATGAATTCCATCCTTTTTCTTTTGTCTAAATATTGATATAATGAAATAGGTGATGAAAATGTTACTGATAGGTAGTCATGTTGGTTTTAAAAAAGATAGTCAGTTACTAGGAAGTTTAGAAGAAGCACTTAGTTATGGAGAAAATACTTTTATGTTTTATACTGGAGCTCCTCAAAATACTGCAAGGAGTAAGATTGATGAAGAGTTAACTTTAAAAGCACTTGATCAAATGAAAGAATTAAAAATAGACTCTTCTAAAGTAATTGTTCATGCTCCATACATTATCAATCTATGTAATGAAAAGAATTTTGATTTTTCAGTATCATTTCTAACAGAAGAGGTAAAAAGAGTAGAGCAATTACATCTAAAATACTTAGTTCTACATCCTGGAAGTCATGTAGGAATAGGAGTAGAAAAAGGAATAGAAAATATCAAGAAAGGAATCAATCAAGTATTTGAAAATACAAAAGATTCCAATGTAGTGATATTATTAGAAACAATGGCTGGAAAAGGTAGTGAAATTGGAAGAAATTTAGAAGAGATAAAAACAATCATAGATGGAATTAATAATAAAAAAAGAATAGGAGTATGTCTAGATACTTGCCATTTACATGATGCAGGATATCATTTAAATCATTTTGATGAATTTTTAGATAAATTTGATTCTTTAATAGGACTAGATAAAATCGGTTGTATTCACGTAAATGATTCAAAAAACGAATGCAATTCCCATAAAGATAGACATGAAAATATAGGATTTGGAACAATAGGATTTGATACATTAATGAATATAATTTATCATAAAAAATTAAAAGATATTCCTAAAATCTTAGAAACCCCATACATAGAAAAAAAGTATCCTCCATATAAATATGAAATAGAAATGATAAAAGAGAAGAATTTTTATGAAAATTTATCAGATATAATAAAAGAAACAATGGAATAAATTGTTTCTTTT